>JAJRTC010000230.1 GCA_024278445.1 Nitrospirota bacterium | reverse complement strand
CAATCTGTCGGATGATAGTAGAAAATAGCCACTGTGTCAACCATGAAAGGTAAATAATTGCCTGAACAAAACAGAAAATTGCATGGGTTAGGAAGCAGGTTGCGTGACTCTTTGGAGCGTTCCGGGCTTACCCAGAAGGATGTAAATTCAAAACTGGGCCTTGCACAGGGGCACACAAGCAAATGGATTCGGGAAAAATTTACCCCTTCGGCATATTTATTGGTAGAATTCTCCCATCTGACCTGTGTAAACTTGGAATGGTTGCTTACCGGAGAAGGGGAAATGAGGAAGGAGAAATCGGAGAATTCCATGGATGAAACCCACTGTGCCGATAGTGAGTCTTCTGACAATAAAGTAAAGCTTGCACGGCTTACCCTTTTGGTAGAAAAAGTGTTTAAGCAAGGGACCTTGAGCCAGCGGGCGATATTGAGAGGCGTTTTGGAAGAGCTGGACGATGAAATAAGACGAATGCGGCCCGTCAAAAAACAGAAAAAGTAAGACGGCATTATCTTTTTTTGTGCTTTTCGCAATAAACTTGATTAGCGATAAAGCTTTCCATCCCATATAATTTCCCGATGCGTTACTTTTCAAAATTGTTTCTGTGCCCAGTTACTATTGCGTTATTATTTTTTACTAATGTAGCTCATGGTGCGCCAATTTATTTGGCTGATAATGTTTCGTCACCCAAAGGGGGTGGAAAACCGCACGGCTCGTCGATAGTGGAACTTGAAAACGGCGATCTTCTTGCCACATGGTTTTCTACCGAAGACGAAACCAGCCGCGACACCAACATTTATGGTGCAAACTGGAACCGTGAAACCGGCAAATGGTCTGTACCTCGTGTGATTGTCGGGGCGGGATACGCCAAGTCTATAGGCAACACCACCCTGTTCCGTGATGACGACGGGATAATATGGCTTTTCTTCGCCGCCGTGCAGATAGGGGGTTGGAGCGGTGCGATGGTTGATTATGTTCAGTCGCATGACGGCGGTAAAACATGGGGTGATGGGAAGAGGTTCGTTGGCTGGCCTGGCAACCTTCCGCGTAACATTCCTATAAAAATTGGCGACCATGAAGCGCTGGTGCCGCTATTTATCGATTTCTGGTATGAGGTGGGGTTAACCGGCTCGTATACAGCGAAAATAAAATATAAGGATGGGGAGGTTTTAAGCAAGGAATACGCAAGCCTTGAGGGGGCCGATCCTATCCAGCCGACAATCGTAAAGCTTCCCAATGGAAAAATTTTGCTGTTAGCGCGGGATAAAGGTAAAAAGTTCATACACAAAGCGTATTCAGATGATAATGGCGACAGTTGGTCAAAACCTGAACATACGCGCCTTCCAAACCCGGATGCGGCTATAAGCGCCATATTTGTAGAAGAAGTTAATAGCGTACTGCTCGTGTACAACCATTCCAATGAGGGGAGAAACCCCCTGTCGCTCGCGGTGTCGGGCGATGGCGGCAAATCGTTCCGCCGCGTTGCGGATATCGCTTATTACCCTGAGGATATCAAAATAACCTTTTCGTACCCTACGCTTTTGAGAACATCCGACGGGATGATTCATGCCATATGGTCGCACAGTGGCAGGGCAACGTTAAAACATGTGCGGTTTAACGTTGACTGGTTAAAGCAGGTGATGGACAAGCCTGTGCTAGGCGAAACGGAGGTTTCGAGGCCGTGAGGTTTTAGGATCTGCATGACAATAATACGCAAACTGAAACACTGCCTCGTCGTTATACCGATATAGTTTTTACCGCGACTTTTGCCGTGCAACTCTAAATTTATCTACCCTAGCCGAAGTTGTTTTGTGTCGGCCACAGCTTTTCGTGTTGGGAGATATGGAGCTATTTTCTTCATCACTTTTTCTCCCGTTGCCCGGTACGACGTTAGTTTGCCACCATAAATGGTTATGACGTTCTTCCCGCCCATGTCGCCACTATGTAAAAGCGTTTCGCGTGAGCGGTGGAAGATGCTCCCTTCGCCAGAGGGAAGGACGCGAAGCCCGGCAAAGGAACCTTTTATGTTATCTTTTCCAGCACAGGCAATGCGCGGGAAGTAGTGCGTCGTGGTTTCCAGCAGGTAGGTTGTTTCATCATCCAGCGGAACCACGTCGGATGGGTCGCCTTCGTACCTGGTTTCAGATGTCCCGATAAGTGTTTTGTCACCATGCCATGGCATTATGAACACTGCCCTGCCGTCGCGTGGAGCCTCGACGTAATAGATACCCTTTTCAATTTTACCTTCCAGAACAATATGGCTCCCCTGAACCAGCTCTACAGGGACAGTTTTTTGTTCCGGCTCTATTTTTTTCAAAACAACGTTAGCCCAGGGGCCTGCGGCATTAACGAAAACGGTTGCGCGTATCTCGCGTTCTTCATCGTTTTTATTGAAACGGATAGTCCATGCGCCGTTCTCGAATTTTGCGCCGGTAAATAACGCTGGCATATGCAGAATCGCTCCCAGTTCCAGTGCCGATTGCATTACAGCTTTTGTTAGTAACACGTCATCCGTTTGCGCTTCATAATATTGAAAAACTGTTTTTAAACCATTGGTGGCAAGTCCGTCCAGAGTTTCCCATTCGTGGCGCGGAAGAGTGCTGAACCTGGCGTTTTCGTCAAACCCTGCAAGCGCACAATAAAGAACAAGCCCTGCGCGAACCGTAATTGCGCGTCTTTTTGTGTTGCTATAAATAGGAAAAAAGAACCTTTTTAGCTGAACGAGGTCGGGCGCATTTTTTAATAAAAGACTTCGCTCATAAAGACACTCACGCACAAGCGCAAACTGCCCTGTTTCAAGGTAGCGCAGTCCGCCATGTATAAGCTTGCTTGAGCGGCCAGATGTTCCGCTTGCGATGGCTTCCTTTTCCAGTACGACAACTGAGTGTCCTGCCGCCGTAACAGCCTGGGCGACTCCCGCTCCGTGGATGCCTCCGCCTATCACCAGAACGTCGCAATTTTTATCAGGCATCATTGGCTTCTTTTTTGAAGGCGTCAAGCAGTTCGCCTATTTCCATAGTTTCTACCATATCGGCGCCAAATTTAAACCACTTCACGGCAAGGGCAGGGTCGGTGATTTCATATAACGCCCATTTCCATGGCCCGCGCCAGAGGCTATCCTCGGATTCCTTAATTTTTTTATAGTTGCAGAAAATATAGTCTGGAGAGAGAGTTTCTGTTACTGCCCGGCTTTTGTTGTTCCACCGCCTTAAAACCCAGCCCGTTTTTTTGAAACCCGCCTTTTTTGCTTCCATAACGGCATTTTCATCAAAAGAAATGGCGATACATTGATCGATAACAGGTTCTAACGTATCCAGAATTACATTAAGCATAATGTCGGTTCCAAACCGGTTGATGCTCTCTTCCTTGAGTTCCACGAATAGCTGAACGTCGGGATTTTTTGACAATACGCCCGCTATATTCTTTAAAGTGGTTATCGGAGTTTTGGCAAACTGTTCGCCAAACTTTGCCGGTTCACCAAAACTGAAATTTGAAAGTTCTTCAAAGGTTAGCTCCATTACCGAGCCTCTACAGCCGGTGCTTCTTTTTATGTCAGGGTCATGATGAAGCAGTGGAACGTGGTCTAAGGTTAGCTGAATGTCACATTCGAGATAGCGTGCGCCGGTTTCTATAGCCTTTGCCATTGCAAGGAGAGTATTTTCAGGATATCTTGACGCATATCCTCTATGCGCTACAAATCTTAACTCGTCTATCTTCATATCATTTATATGCCCGCAGAGTGATTCGGGCTTGTTTATGTTTTTTTATCTATTTTAGCGGCTACTGCTTTTTTGACTCACCACTCGGCTCTCGTCGTATTATGGCTCCCAGTTTTTCCAACTTCTTTTCCATAAGCTCGTATCCCCGATCGAGATGATATACGCGGGATATAACGGTGCGCCCCTCGGCTGAGAGGCCGGCTAACACAAGCGAAGCAGACGCGCGAAGATCTGTAGCCATAACTTCGGCTCCGGAAAGTTTTTTAATTCCCTTTATCATGGCGGAGTTGCCGGAGAGTTTTATATCCGCTCCCATTCGTTTTAATTCGGCGACATGCATGAACCTGTTTTCAAAGATTGTTTCTTCTATGACGGAAGCGCCCCTAGCCATGCTCATGAGCGCCATAAACTGCGCTTGCATATCCGTAGGGAAACCTGGGTATGGAGCCGTCGTAACGTTCACAGCTTCAATTCCGTTTTTGGCCAGAACATGTATTTTAGAATCGTCTGCGCTAATTTCGCACCCGGCCTCTTTCAGCTTTCCCGAAAGAGCGGACATATGTTTTGGGTTAGCATTGGTTATTGTGACATCACCTCCCGTTATGGCGGCGGCAACCATAAAAGTTCCGGCTTCTATCCTGTCTGGAATTATCGTGGTACTAGCGGGTTTTAACGATGTAACACCCTCAATGGTTATGGTAGCTGTTCCGTCTCCTTTTATGTTAGCTCCCATTGAGCGCAAAAAATCGGCCAGCGCAATAACTTCAGGCTCGCGTGCGGCGTTTTCTATCACAGTCTCGCCATCTGCCAAAACGGCGGCCATCATGATGTTCATAACACCTGTTACGGTGATGATATCCATGGTTATTCTTGCACCTTTAAGCCTTGAGCTTGTGTGGATGTCTACATAACCGTGGGACAAGTCTATAGTTGCGCCCAAAGCTGAAAGGCCCTTTAAATGCTGGTCTATGGGGCGCTCGCCTATGGCGCATCCGCCGGGAAGGCTTACCTTTGCCCGGCCAAGCCTCGCAAGTAGCGGCCCTAACACGAGGCATGAGGCCCGCATCGTTTTAACAAGGGAATATGGAGCCTCGTGGTTTTTTATCTCGACACAATCTATCGCGTATGTGGAATCGTCAGTTTTTTCTATCCGTGCGCCTAAAACCTCCACAAGCTTTGCGATGGTTCTGGTATCCATAAGATCCGGGACATTTTCTAAAACAGTTGCGCCGGGGGCTAAAAGTGTTGCGGCGAACATTGGAAGCGCGGCGTTTTTTGCGCCGGATATTTTTACACTTCCAGCAAGAGGCCCGTTTCCCTCAATGATAATTTTATCCATTGTCTACTTTAACCTGTGTGGCTACGATCACTCTTTTTAGCCCCTTTAAGTCTGGAACCACGTTTTCAAGTTTCAAGTGCTTCTCCTTTTCTATCAGGCTTGCTATCGCCATGTCCTGCCCATCGCCGATCTCAAAAATAAGTTTTCCGTTTTTTGCAAGATGGTCAGTGGCTTCGTGAATAATCCGTTCTATGACGTCCAGCCCGTCAGAGCCTGAGTAAAGGGCTCTCTTTGGCTCATATAGTTCTGCTTCCGGGGAAACGTTTTTATCTCCATCCGGGATGTATGGCGGGTTTGAAATTATGATATCAAACTTTTTATTTACGCACGATTGGTAAAGATCGGAAACTTTGAAATTTATTTGCTTGTCAACGCCGTTGGCTTTTGAGTTTTTCTGTGCCACATCAATGGCTTTATCGCTTATGTCAACAGCCGTGATTTTCCATAATGGACGGTGTCTTACTATTGCTACGGCAATCGCGCCTGTTCCCGTTCCAATGTCCAGCACGTTTATTTTTGTGCCTGTTCCGTAAAACTTTAGTACCGTATCTACCAGCGTTTCCGTTTCAGGACGTGGGATTAAAGTATCTTTGGTGACTTTAAAATTGAGCGAATAAAACTCCTTTTCGCCTGTTATATAGGCCACAGGTTCGCGCTTTTCACGGCGTTGTATTAAACACTTGTAGCTTTCCAAAATATTCTCAGCCACAGATTCATTAAAATGAGTAAGTATAAAAGCCCTGTTTTGCCCCAGCGCGTGGCATAACAAAAGTTCGGCGTCCAGCCTTGCCGTGTCGATTTTAGCTTCAAGCAAGGCTTTTTCGCCATCGTTAATGCATGATCTCAGGGTAGGGGAACCTGTGTGCGGTAAGGCGTTAGTCATCAGCCTTTCCTGCAAGCTCGCCTTTTAAGGCCGCTTCCTGGCTTGCGAAAGTCAAAGCATCAAAAAGTTCGTTAAGCTCGCCATCTAACAAGGCTTCAAGTTTATAGAGCGTAAGGTTAATCCTGTGGTCGCTCATACGTCCTTGCGGGAAGTTATATGTGCGTATCCGCTCGCTCCTGTCACCAGAGCCTACCTGGCTTTTACGTTCGGCAGAGCGTTTTTGAGCCTCCTCTGCTTCTTTTGCGTCTTGAAGACGGGCCAGCAGAACTTTCATGGCCTTGGCCCTGTTTTTGTGCTGAGATTTTTCATCCTGCATGCTTACGGTCAGGCCGGTTGGAATATGGGTTATGCGAACGGCGGAATCGGTCGTGTTAACAGATTGTCCTCCGCAACCCGACGACCTGTAAACGTCTACCTTAAGATCGTTCGGGTCAAGCTCTACCTCCACCTCGTCGGCTTCCGGCATGATGGCAACGGTACAGGCGGATGTGTGTACCCGCCCGGATGCTTCGGTCTCCGGCACGCGCTGGACGCGATGCACCCCGCTTTCAAACTTCAAGCGTGAATAGGCGCCCTGGCCCGTTATGGTGGCGATGATTTCTTTAAAGCCGCCTTTACCGGTTTCGCTGGCAGAGAGAACATCGACTTTCCATTTTTGTCGCTCGGCATATCGGGAATACATCCGGAAAAGGTCTGCCGCAAAAAGGCCAGCCTCTTCGCCGCCGGTCCCGGCGCGTACTTCCAGGATTATGTTTTTGTCGTCATGCGGGTCTTTAGGGAGCAACATGAGCCTCAGTTTTTGCTCCATTTTTTCTATTTGCGGTGCAAGCTCGGCTGTTTCTTCGCGGGCAAGCTCCTGCAAATCTGCGTCAGACTCTTGCTCTAAAACGTTTTTTGCCTCGTCAAAATCGTTTTTAAGCTTTTTATACTCCCTGTATACGGCAACTATGTCTCTGATGCCGGCCAGTTCGCGCCCAAGTTTTTCTATCTCTTTGCGGTTTGTCGCAATAGACGGGTCGCCCATCATTTCGTGGATGGTCTCGAACCTTTTTTCTACTGCTGACAGGGCGGATAACATTATTTTATTGCTTTAAAAAGAGATAAAAGGAGCCGGAAAGGCAAAAGGTGGAGGGGGCTACTTTGGAAAGCCTCGCTAAGAGGAGGCTTTCTTTCCGTAGCGGCGCTGGAACTTTTCGATTCTTCCCGCCGTGTCTATCAGCTTCTGTTTGCCGGTATAGAACGGATGGCAGGCGGAACATATGTCAAGTTTCATAGATGGAACCGTGCCACGGGTGGTTACCTTGGCTCCGCATGCGCAGGTTATCTCGCACTCCACATATTCCGGGTGGATGTCTTTTTTCATTTAACTTAATCCTTATTATCCAAAATTCAAAGAAACGTATTATATACGAAATTAGCCAGTTTGTTAAGCGTTCATTGACTCCAGAAACTTCTTGTTTGTTTTGGTGTTACGCATTTTGTCGATTAAAAGTTCCATCGCTTCGATAGAATCCATCGGCTGTAACACCTTGCGAAGCACCCATATCCTGCGCAAATCGTCAGGGTCCATAAGCAGTTCTTCATTCCTCGTGCCGGAGCGGCTTATGTCTATAGCCGGGAATACGCGCCTGTCGGACAAGCGACGGTCGAGATGAACTTCCATGTTGCCGGTTCCCTTGAATTCCTCAAAAATGACATCGTCCATTCTGGATCCTGTGTCTATAAGGGCGGTGGCTATTACCGTGATGGAGCCGCCTTCTTCTATGTTACGCGCGGCACCAAAGAAACGTTTCGGTTTTTGAAGCGCGTTGGAATCTATACCGCCTGAGAGAACTTTACCGGATGGGGGCACCACTGTGTTGTAAGCGCGGCCCAAGCGGGTGATAGAATCCAGCAGGATTACGACATCCCGCTTATGTTCAACCAGCCTTTTCGCTTTTTCCAGCACCATCTCGGCCACCTGAACGTGGCGTGTGGCAGGCTCGTCGAAAGTTGAGGATATAACTTCACCTTTTACAGACCGTTGCATGTCTGTCACTTCTTCTGGCCGCTCGTCTCTGAGCAGAACGATGAGATAGGCGTTAGGGTGGTTTTGCGTGACGGAATTTGCTATCGACTGCATCACCATCGTTTTACCGGCTCTGGGTGGCGAAACGATAAGTGCGCGCTGTCCTAAGCCGATTGGGCATATTATATCCATTACGCGGCCTGTGATGTTCTCCTGCCCGGTTTCTAAAACCAGTTTTCTGTCTGGGTATAGCGGCGTAAGGTTATCAAAAAGTATTTTTTCTTTCTGTTTTTCCGGGTTGTCGAAGTTTATAGACTCAACCTTTAACAGGGCAAAATAGCGCTCGCTCTCTTTCGGAGGGCGAATCTGGCCCGATATCGTGTCTCCCGTGCGCAGATCGAACTTTCTTATCTGCGACGGTGAAACGTATATATCGTCCGGGCCGGGAAGGTAGTTAAACGATGGTGCCCGCAGGAAGCCAAAGCCGTCGGGCAAAATCTCAAGCACTCCTTCGCCATAAAGCAGGCCTTCCTGCTCCGTCTGGGCTTCCAGAATTTTGAACATGATTTCCTGTTTGCGAAGCCCGCGCACACCTTCTAAGTTGTATTGGCTCGCTATGTCCAAAAGCTCGCTGATGGTTTTATCCTTCAGGCCGCCTATGTTAAGAGTGGTTTTAGGCTCCGCCACTGCGGCACCTCCGTTTTTTGAGCTATTTTTTGGGGGCATAACAGAGTCTTCTAGTTGATTGTTTATATTGCATGTAAGGTTATTCAAAAACCATTGGCGCAGGTTAACATTATAAGCCTGCGAATGGCTTACAGTGATTTTCGAGAGGCTACTTATATGTCATAATTTAAACCGGCTCGGCCACTTCGTCTGCTATTAAAGGTGTATTTTCAGCAAAACGCCGAATCAACCATAAGGGGCCAGCGGATTTTATTTATTGGAAAAGGGTGACTTCTAGGATTACCTCGTAAAACCAAGTGTCGCTAATGTACTTAACGTCTGCGTTTCTGTCAACAGGAATTTAACCCGCAGGTTTTCCCGTTCACCAATTCACCTACGCTTTGAATTTATCATGATATGCGCAATTTAACAATTACTGCAGGCAAGTAAAAACCGCAAAGGTAATTTTTTCAAGAACAAGGAAACGATGTCGCTTTCCCGGACATTAAATATTTTCTGCGAATGAATCTCGACTTTTGGCGAACTGGTAAAGCCCGAAAATAGTTGTCACAATTCCCAACAGCCCAAGGGCGAGAATGCTTTTTAAGCTAGGGGCACCTCCATTAAAAAGTATTTGCTGATATTGGATAGTTAACACGGCCATAGGGTTTAAATAAAAGGTAAAACGCCATTCCTCAGGCGTTTGCGAGATAGGATAAAGAATGGGACAGAGAAAAAACCAAAGGATAAGAAAGTTGGCGACAATATGCTGAGTATCCCTGAATTTGACGTTAACGGCGGAGATAAAATAGACGATTCCTATAGTAAACAAAAGCTGGGCAATAGCTAGAACTGGAAGCCACAAGACCCCGGCACCTATAGGAACGCCATACAGGAAAATGAAAAAGAAGAGAAGCGGAAGGCTGAAAATATAATTTGCGAAGTTAGATAAAACTTTCACCATCGGAAGTATCTCCGACGGGAACATCGACTTGGTTATAAGTGACCCGGAGCCTGTGATGGCGTTGACGCCTTCCGTTAAGGACGT
Source organism: Nitrospirota bacterium (assembly GCA_024278445.1). Taxonomy (GTDB): domain Bacteria; phylum Nitrospinota_A; class UBA7883; order UBA7883; family JAJRTC01; genus JAJRTC01. Next base: position 13,559 of record JAJRTC010000230.1, on the reverse strand, counting down.
TGAAAAACAAATCCACGGAAGAAGCCCAACAAAAACGAACACTGCATAATTTTCTACCTTGATGCGCATGTAAACGGAAAATACCAGCGCGTAGACGAGCAGTAACAGTAACGGGTTTAAAAATGTCCATAACATCCCCAGGGTAGAGCCTCTGTAGCGGGCCTTTAGCTCCTTGGAGACAAGGATCCAGATAAGCTCCCTGCGGGTATATAAGGAGGTTACCGTCTCCGTCACGGTTTTCATTTTGCTATGAATCTCAAGTTATGGTTATGGGAGCCTTGAACAATTCGTGCAAGGCCCCCTTGTCGCCGATTGGTGATTATAGGAAACAAACCCCTATGTTACAACAGAAGAGATGACGAAGCTTTTATGCTCTGCCCCGCGCCATCTTCGTTAAACGTTGTTTATAGCCGAGGTCAGCTTTTCTGTGGCAGGTTCAACGACCTCGCTTAAATCTGCATCGGGCAGGGCCTGGCTCATCACTTGCGGATTGATGGCGGAAACAACTATCGCGCCAGATTCATTTTTATAAACCACAACGTTGCATGGCATTAACAGGCCTATATCCTTGGTCGAGGTTAGCGCCTTGAAAGCCAACGCAGGGTTGCATGCACCTAAAATAACGTAATCCGTAAAATCCTGATCTATTTTTTCCTTTAACGTGGCTTTTACGTCTATCCGGGTCAGAATGCCGAATCCTTCAGCTTTCAGGGCTGTTTCCGCTCTTGCTACGACATCGTCAAACGTTCCTTCAACGATTCTTTCAATTCCGATCCCGCTTTTTGTTTCCATTTTCAATAAAGCTCCCAATGAGTGTTCTTAAAGTTAAATAAGTTTTGCGTGTTCTATTTTTACGCACTTGTTTTGAACCACCGTGGCTCCGCTCTCCCGCAATGCCTGTGCGGCGGCGTTGTTCACTATTCCAAGCTGAAACCAGACCACGCCCGGCTTTTTCTCTTTTATTTCCGGTACAAGGGCGTCTATATTCTCCGCCCTTACGAACATGTCTACCATATCGATTTTTCCAGGTATGTCCAAGACGCTTTTGTAAACCTTTTGGCCGTCCCATTCTGTTATATTCGGATGGACGGGAATTATCTCATATCCGTTTTTTTTCATGTATAGCCCAACGCGGTATGAATCTCGCTCAGGCTTGTTGGAGAGGCCTACTACGGCTATCCGTTTGACGCTCTTTAAAATGCCGGTTATTTCTTCAGGTGACGGGTTTTGATCTGGGTTTTCAGGGCGTTTTGAAATGTCACAGGCTTGTCGCATGGGGTGGTTTCCTTATCTATAAGTCAGGAACCTAGTTCCTTTTTTAAAAACTCATGCAAATTTGCGGATACGGGTTTTGGTATGTCGTTAGACGGTAGTTCCTTGTTAAAAAGTTCCACGGTTTTTTTAAGCGTGTTTATGAAAGCCACGCAAGGTTCGCAATCTTTAATGTGGTGTTCTATTTCCTCACACAGGCTGGGGTCTAGCTCCCTGTCTATATATTCGCTTAACCTGTCAAAAATTTCCCTGCAATCCATGACTTACCTGTCGCTTTCCGTTTTTGCTGTTTTTAATGCGCCTTCAAAATAGCTAGTAAGCTCGTCTCGCACGACAAGCCTTGCGCGGTGCAGTCGAGACTTCACTGCCGCAACCGACATGTCGAGGATGTGGCCAATTTCTATGTTGCTAAAACCCTCAATATCTTTTAGCGTCAGGACAACCCGCTTATCCTCCGGCAGAGCGCCGATTATCCTGTCTAATGCTCGTTTTAGTTCATCATTACCATGTAGTAAAGACGGGTTTTGAGACCAGTCCACTATCTCTCTTTGAATCTTCCCGCCGTCAAATTCGAGTGGTTTGTCTATAGAAACAAAGTTCACTTTCTTTTTCTTGCGTAACTTCATAAGGCAACCGTTGGTGGCTATTTTGAATAACCACGTGGAAAACGCCGATTCACCCCGGAACGAGTCTAACGCCCGATAGGCCTGAAGGAATGCTTCCTGCAAAACATCCTCCGCGTCTTCCTGATCCCTGAAAAACTTAAGACAATGGCTGTAAATCCTCGCTTCGTATTTTTTTACGATACGGTCGAAAGCGTGGAAGTCTCCGCCTTTAATTTTGTCTAAAAGTAGCAGATCCTCCTGCCGACTTGCTTCTTTATCGGGGTCTTTGGTTCTTGCCATTTTGATGCTGTTGTTCCAAAAAGGGTTCTTGGAGCAAAATCATATATTACGAAAACATGCTAGCAGTTATGATTCCTCCTAACAAGCAGGATTGCCGCGCTTTATGGCTTTACTGTCGTTCTGTGTGAAATAATGTGACACAAGCCAGCCGTATGCGGCACAATACTGCTCATGAGTGATAAAAGAATTCTGATAGTTGACGACAGCCCGGAGAATTTAGAGCTTCTTGCCGTTCTGCTTGAGCGAAACGGATGGGAATATGACACTGCCGACAGTGGCGTTACGGCCTTGGCCGCCCTTGAGAAGGCTCAGTACGACCTTGTCGTAACCGACCTTATGATGCCCGCCATGAACGGGCTTGAGCTTTTAACACGGGTGAAAGACGATTGGCCCGGTATCGAAGTAATGATAGTCACCGCCCACGGTTCTATACCGACTGCTATCGAAGCTATAAAAAAAGGGGCGTATACATATCTGCTTCGTCCGTTTGAGCCTGAGGAGGTGGAGCTTACCATTAGCAAAATTTTCGAGATTCAATCAATCCGGTCAGAAAACACGCTTCTTCGCGAAGAACTCTCAAGGGCGCGACAGTTCGAAAAAATCGTGGGTGAAAGCCAAGTCATGAGAAAATTGTATCAGTTGATTGATAACGTGGCCCAAACAAATGCCACCGCCCTTATTGTGGGTGAGTCTGGAACGGGTAAAGAGCTTATCGCGCGTGCTTTGCATAACAAAAGCCCCCGCGCGGATAACCCGTTCATAAAAGTCTCATGTGCGGCCTTGCCGGAGCTTTTGCTTGAGTCGGAGCTTTTTGGCCATGAAAAAGGGGCGTTTACGGGTGCCGTGGCAATACGTAAAGGGCGATTCGAGCTTGCGGATAGTGGCACCCTGTTTTTAGACGAGATAGGCGAGATATCTCCGGCCGTGCAGGTAAAACTTCTCCGGGCGATACAGGAGCGGGAGTTTGAAAGGTTGGGCGGGCAGAAAACCATAAAAACCGATACGAGGATAGTAACCGCTACAAACAAAAACCTGGCCGAAGAGGTTGCAAAAGGAACGTTCAGGGAAGACCTTTATTATCGGCTAAACGTTATAATAATAGACGCTCCGCCATTGCGGGAGAGGACGGAAGACATCCCCTCGCTCGTTTATCATTTCCTTAAACGCTACAGCGCGGAAACCAACAAGGAAGTTTCCGGTATTTCAGACGAAGCTTTGGAGCTTCTTATTAACCACACGTGGCCTGGCAACATTCGTGAGCTTCAAAACGTAATTGAAAGGGCGGTTGTGCTAACGGCGAATGACTCTTTGGAACTCTCTGATTTACCCGTCGGGTTAAGGAAACCCGGCATTGAGGTGCCGCCACCTGAGCCTGCGTCAATTAAAATATCCTCCCTCAAACAGGCGAAGGGGGCTTGGGAGAAAAAATATATAGAGCGGGCTTTGGCCAAGTTTAACGGCAACATTTCAAGAACTGCCGAGGCTATTGACCTGGCCCGTAAAAACCTTCAGGAAAAGATCAAAACCTACAAGATAGATGTGAAAAAAATTGTGGAAAACAGTACAAACGCCGATTGACGATTCTTCGTTTTGTGTGGTAGCTTAGTATTGAAATGAAACAGTTTTCAGTAAGTGTCTAATTGGGTTTTTATCTTCCCGCCCGGAGCTTTCTCCATGACGAAGCTGATGGTTTTTATCGATGGCACATGGCTTTACTCCAACCTGAGGCACCTTGCAAAAGAGTTTAACCAACCCGGTTTTTATATCGACTACGGCGTTCTGCCAAAGGTTTTAAAACGCGAGCTTGAACAACGCGAAGGGTTCGACGGCCTGGATCTTGTCCGCACGTTTCTTTTTGGTAGCTATCCTGTTAACTACGATATCGTAGACGAAGACCGCGCCAAACGGCGGCGGGATTTTTTCTCTATGTTACGGGAAGAATATCATTACGAAGTAGACGTTTTTCCTATCGATTATCAGCGCAGGCGTATTCTCCACGACGACCGTAGCATGGACGACAGCTTCGCCCCCAAAGAAAAATGCGTGGATATCGCGCTTGCCTCTTCCATGATGTATAATGCGGCCATTCCCGGAGGCTATGACATTGCCATAGCAGTAATAGGTGACAAAGATTATTTTCCGGTTTTGCAAAAAGTCCGCCAGCTTGGCAAAAGGGTGGCGATAGCGTCTATCCGGCAATCATGCGCCAAAATGTATACAGACAGGAACGACGACAAGGGTTTAAAAGACTACGACGTTATATGGCTCCGCGACATAATGGACGACATTGCCTTAAAACATCAGGAATGGCAGGTGGAGTGCAGTTCTCCGCTCCATGAGGGCGAGCGGGGAATGGTAACCACCATTCGCCTGCGCGAGGGCCAGCCATTCTTTTGTGACGACTGCAGAACCCGCTTCTCCGACCAAAAAGAGGAACATTTTGAGGGATATCTCTCATCAGATGGTGAGGGGGTCGCAGGCCATGAAGACGAAGATGGGACGGTTGGCAAGAGTTGCGAAGGCCTGATAGAAAACTTAAAGCAGGATCGCGGTTTTGGTTTTATAAAACGGGAAAACGGTTTTAGCTACTTTTTTCATATGAGCAACCTTACGAACGTAGACTGGGAGTCTATCCACTCAGGCGTCAGGGCCAAGTTCACCGTTATAAAAGAGCCTGATGGAATCCGCGCAGGAGCCGCCGACGACGTTACGTTATTGCGGGAATAAGCACATTGTTCCACAAGGGCTGTGCGGAGTCTCACAAGCCGCTAAACAGCTTTATTGGGTGCGAAAATCAAGATTTGCGTTTACAGAAAGGCACATTCAGGTCTTTAAAAACCTTTACGGTTGTCAATCGCGAGGGAGCCTTTTGGCGACCGTGGCGATCCCGTTGGAAAAAAGCATGGTTTGCGTCTATCACATTGTTTTACATGGGATTGCCGCGTCGGCTTATAGCCTCCTCGCAATGACGCCAAGTAAACCTGTGTCGCCGTACTTTCAGATAAGCTCCGTATGTTGTAAGGCCAATTCGTAACCTCTTTTCCATTCTGCGAATGTAAGTTGTGATCATCGCAATTGGGCGATGAGGGAGCCTTGCTGTAAAAAAAACGTTATCCGGTCGCTATTTAAATCCTTATAACCTCAAGCTCGGTCTCTTTTTGAAGTGCGTATATAAGCTGTTTTGCTTCTTCAACGAAATCTGGCGATACTAATATTTCCAATATCCCTTCGGTCTGGTCTACCGTGCGTGCGATGCCGAACATGTCGTACCCTTCAAAGATCGTTACCAGGTAGGCTATCTCTTCCGGTCTTATTTTTATAAGCATTCGATGGCAATCGGTGCCAGCTTTCGGCAGTGAGAACGAAATTTTGGTTTGTTCTGCATTCATACTTTTGCGAGTATTATACCTGTTATGAAATTTGAAAAGAGTTTTGTCTCGTTGCGTGTTCTCATTATAGCCGTAATTGCAACTTTGGCTATTGCCGGATGCGCGTCCAGTGACAGAATAAAAAAGCGGGTAGGGCCGGGGAAAACGCCCACAGCTTATGGCAAGCTTAAGAGCGCAAAACCTTACGATATTTACGGCGTCATGTATTATCCGTTGGCCGACGCCTATGGCTATGAAAAGCTGGGTGTAGCTTCATGGTATGGCAAAAAGTTTCACGGCAAGGCATCTGCAAGTGGTGAAACATACGATATGGACGCCATGACCGCCGCCCACAAAACGTTACCGTTGCAGACCATGGTGGAGGTTACGAGGCTTGATACCGGCAAAAAAATAGTTGTGCGAATTAACGACCGTGGCCCGTTTGTTAAAAACAGAGTTATAGACCTCTCCCGCGAGGCCGCCCGCAGGCTTGGCATGATGGAGCATGGAACCGCCCGTGTGAGGGTTGTGGCTTTGGCTAAAGGTGAAAAACGTAGAGGGACGCAGGCCGTAAGGCTTGTGGGGCCTGCGCCAGATTTTGACACGGGTAGCTTTTGGGTGCAGGTGGGAGCTTTTAGTGACAGACAAAATGCTGAAAGCGCGCGGGAAAAATTGTTAAAACCTGTGAGCATGATACGTATAAAACCGTATACTAGGCCGGACGGGCTCAAACTGCTTCGCGTGCAGGTGGGCCCGTTTAAAAAACGGGCGCAGGCGGATAAAACGTTGCTGGAAATTTCAAGCCGGGGTTTTTCCGCCTCCTTCATAGTGGCAGACTGATGTTTTTGTTTTCGCTCCTTGCACTTCCCCTGTTTATCTTTGCCGGTGACGGAGATTATGTCTATCGTTTGCCAAACCCGGCTTCCGTTTCGTTCACCGAAATGAGAGGCTGCATCGTTACCTCATCACTTGTAAACGGTGTGGCGAGGCGCGACGCTATCGTGGATACGGGGTCTTAAATGACCATTATAACAACCAAGCTGGCAAGAGCGTTGGGTTATGACATCAAGAATGCGCGAATTGGCAGGTTTAAAACTCCGGGAGGTTTCTTAACCGCGCCGGTCGTTAAGCTTGACCTGATGCAAGTGGGGCCTGCTACAGTGAAAAACGTTTCGGCTGTTGTTTTTGATTTCAAGTGGCGCGGCCCGGTAAGCGTCATTATAGGGATGAATTTTTTATCGCGCTTTGTTTTTGAAATAGATTACTTAAACAAAAAAATAACGTTTCAGAAGGCGCAGTAACAGGTAATGTTATGTCAGTCGTCTGAGTTGAAAAAATCGGATTCCATATAGGCCGTGTCGGCTTCCACCATGGCGACCTTCAAAACAGCCGCCGTAGGCACAGCAAGTAGCACGCCTAAAAACCCGAAAAAACTTCCCCCAATCAAAAGCGCCGCCAGAACAGCCACAGGATGAAGCCCCACCGCTTTTTCCAGTATCTTGGGACTTAACACAAACCCCTCAAAAACCTGGGCCCCTCCAAACAGCAGAATAACCGCGAGAAGATGCGAGAAATCGCCGAACTGCAGATAGGTGAGTAAAAGCGCCGGGACAAGCCCCACCACTGCCGGCAGATACGGGACGATATTTGACAGCCCCGCACAAACACCAATAAGAAGACCCATCGGCGTTCCTATCAGCATAAGCCCGGTAGATAGAATAAGCGTCATGATAAAGGCGACGGTAAGTTGCCCGCGCATGAAATTGCTTAACACGGCGTCTATCTTGCCGAAAAAATCAACCGTCCACTGGCGGTTTCTGGGTGGCACACGCTCTAAAATTTTTGCGGTGATATTATCGAAGTCTTTTAAAAGATAAAAGGTAGCCACCGGTATTATTACGAGGTTAAAAAGGGCCAGCAGTAGCCCAAACATGTTTGATAGGCCAGTCCATAACGCCTGCGACGCACCTTTCACCACTTTAAGAGGCAGATCGCCGGCTTTTGCCATGCCGTCTTTTATAAGCGCTTCTGCTTTTTCCCTGTCCATGTCTGGCAGTGCCTGTATGATTGGTGCCGCTTTTTTTTGTGCTAACTCTATGTAGCTTGGGACGCTGTCGGCCAACGTTTCTACTTGCCCTACTATGAGCGGGGCCACAAAAGCCGTTGTTATGGCAAATGCCGTGAAAAGCAGTGTGAGCAACAGGATGATAGAAGATGTCCGCCCTATCTTTTTCTTTTCCATCCTGTCTATCACAGGATCGAACAGGTAAGCTAAACCGAACGCAAAAACAAATGGAAACAGGGCTGTGCGAGCCTTGTAGAGGATAAAAAAGAAAAGAGTTATCCCTAGAAAAATCAGAATTGCCTTGATGGCTGATTTTGAGAGAAAAAGGTTATCCATCAGACTTGTCCTTTAAGTCCCGCCATTTTTTGGGGATCGCTCTTGAAAGTGTCCGTTCCACTTTTTTGGTAGCGGAGCTTATTGTGTTCTGCGTTCCATTTAGCACATTATCGTAAATGCCGTCGTCCTCTTCCCTGAAACTTGCGATTGTCTGGCCGTCGGCTGAGAGGATGGAGAGGTTTATTACGGCGATCACATGTTCGCCCTTCTCTGTTTTGTTGGCAAGCACTTCTGTTTTTCCGAAGAGTATAAGATCGGCTTCAAAAAAAGCGCCAAGTTTTTGTATGGCCTCCCTGTTTCTGTTTACCGCGTTAATTGCTATTCCCCCCATGTGGGCCTTGCGGATGGCCCTCCTGTCTGCTACCTGGTAGCCTTTGTCTTGAAAACCTTTGGAGAGCCCCTCTTCGGATATCGATTTTAAAAGCAGAAAATTATTTTCGGTGAAAAGGCCCGTGGTTTTTTCTTCTACGAGAATTATAAGTTTGGGCAAATTACGTTTTTTAGGTGTAATGCCAGCACCCCTGATTGCGTGGCGCAGGTCGCCCAGGTAAAGGGTCACCTGAAGGCGCAGTTCAAGACGTCCTTTAATGTTATCTGTTTTTTTTTCTAAAAACTTGTAGCTTTTAACAAAATCGACGCTATGGCTTATAACGGATTCTTCTACCATTTCTCTCTTGGGTGCCAGTTCTTTCTCATCAACGAGCCCCGCCACGGTCATCCGTACAGCATTTTTGAAGGCTATGGATATAGCGTCTTCACTTGCCTTTGCATAGTTTTCTTCTTCCACGCTTACGGTAGCCCCGGCCGGCACCGTTACAATCTCCGCCGCGTCTGCTTGGCCGAAAGATAAAAGCGTGGTGGCAACCGAAAAAAACAGGATGAATTTAATTGAAGCTTTGCACATCGGCGAATTATAACTCAAAGAGGGGCCAGCTTGAATCATGCTTTCTCATGTTGTCAAAATCCAGGAGGTAATCCAGGTGCGGAATGCCTCTTCCACGCGGTCGCCGTGTTCTGCTGTGGCTGGCTTGAAGGCGGATGTAAAATCACCTTTTTCCGCTTTAAAAGCGGATGGTGCGAGGTTAGGGATGGCCTCGACCCCTTCAAGGCTAAGCCCGCAGGCGGAGAGGGTAAACGTTTTGGCGGTAGATTTTGTTACAAGATCTTCAAAATTCCTGCGGTATGAATAGAGGCTCACAGATGTTTTAATTTTGCGCCCGAAATAGTCAACCCCTTCAACCAGTTCATCGTCGTTGGGAAGTGTTGCGCCTGTAAGCTGTGGAGCGCACCCTGTTGCATACGCAAGTCCAGCGGGGTATCCGAAATCCTGCCCTATTAGTGTGACGGTTTTTGCCCCCATCGCTATCGAAAGCTCCATGGCAAGGCATGAGACCGACCCGCCAGACTCGAACACTCCCATGTTTTGCGCCCATTCTTTAGACGGTGAAGGAAAACGGCCAGGCTCCCTGAACCCGAAAAATATGGGGCCGGTCCAGCGTTCTATGACATCGGCGTTAGATGTTGGCATGGCGATGAGTGGCAAATCATAACTTTTTGCCAGTTCAAAATGATTGAGGCTGTGGGGTTTCGGGTCTGCGCTTATTACGAAGTCGGGCGTAATACCAGCGGCAAGGAGGATGGGAAGAGATGTGTCACTCGCCAGGACTGTCATGTTTTTACTTAAAGTCAGATAGACTATGTCGCGGTCAAGAGAGGGGCCTGCGCCAACTATGATGGCCATGCCACCTGTCATAGCTCCTTTGAGACGCGCGATACCTCGTGAGGCCAAGACCTTTTTAAGATTGCGGGAAAAGTTTTCTTTTTCGGCACCACCCATGATGAGCGGGAACCTGCGCTCCATCCTGATAAGCTCAACGGCATTTTTAACCTTTTGAAAATCGTGTGGCAGTGATTGCAGGGACGGCGTGTGTATCACGACTTTTGTTTTGTCATGATCGAGCGTGCTCATAGCGTTTGACCATGCTCTTAAAAACTCATTTTCATCACGGCCCGAAACTATGACAAGTCGTTCGTCTTTTAAAACCGTTTGGTCGTTCATAACTTTGAGGGCGGCTTTCAGTATGGACGGGTTGGCTTCTGCCGCCACTAAGCGCCCGTTCGGGCCGATCGCATCTAACAGCAAGCGAAGATGGTAGCCTAGCCCGATGCCATAAAGGAGAACGGATGAGCCCGCCTCGATATTCTGGCCATTTACAAAACAGTGAGCTTCTTTTACGGGATCGTAGCGGCTTGAGAGCCACACTTTAGCAGTTTTACCAGATAATACCCCTGATTTGGAAGGCGTTATAGTAAGATCGCCATCCTGTGCCTTGTCCAGAGCCATTGCAAGGTGCGGGAATCTTTTAAGCAAGATCTGCAGGTTGGAGCTGAAGGAATCAATCATGATTGCAAACTATAAAATTTGAACGTATTATAGCACCTGCTTTTCCCTTGTAGGAGTTTTGAAGCCATTTACATTCTCGGCATATCCGCGTTTTATCACGATTCCGCCGTGGCGTTATTAAAGGACGGCAAAATCGTGTCAGCCGCACAGGAGGAGAGGTTTACCCGCAAGAAACACGATGCGGATTTTCCTCGTCAGGCGGTCGATTTTTGCCTTGAAGAAGCCGGGATCACCACAAAAGATATTGACCGTGTCGTTTTTTACGATAAACCGTGGATAAAGTTTGAACGGCTACTTGAAACCTACTTAACCTACGCGCCAATAGGCATAAAATCGTTTTTTCAGGCGATGCCGGTTTGGATAAAAGAAAAATTGTGGACGCGTGATCTTCTTATGGAAAAACTTGATTATGACGGGACGGTTCTGTTTCCTGAGCATCATGAATCTCATGCGGCATCGGCTTTTTTTCCTTCACCGTTTCGAGAGGCGGCGATACTTACGACGGATGGCGTGGGCGAATGGGCCACAACCACCTTTGGTGTTGGTCGGGGGAACGATATTGAACTTTTGTTCGAGATAAACTTTCCGCATTCGCTGGGCCTTTTGTATTCTGCGTTCACTTATTACACAGGTTTTAAAGTTAATTCCGGCGAATACAAGGTGATGGGGCTGGCTCCTTACGGTGAGCCTAAATACGTCGATCTTATATATGACAACATAATCGATTTAAAAGAAGACGGCTCGTTCAAGCTTGACATGAGTTATTTTAACTACTGTGCCGGGCTTACCATGACGAGTGAAAAGTTTCACGATCTTTTTGGCGCACCGCCTCGCACAGGCGAAACGGAAATCACACAGCGGGAGATGGATTTAGCGCGATCAGTTCAAGACGTGACTGAGGAAGCGACCTTGAGAATGGGGCGGTATATAAAAAAAACTACCGGCCAGTCAAAACTCTGTTTAGCCGGTGGCGTGGCGTTAAATTGTGTGGCCAACGGAAAACTGTTGCGTGAAAAAATATTTGACGACATATGGATACAGCCGGCCGCAGGCGACGCTGGCGGGGCGCTTGGCGCGGCTCTTTTTGCGTGGCACAAGGTGGAAGGCAAGCCAAGAGAAGTCGATGATAAAAACGACCTTCAGTTCGGCTCGCTTTTGGGGCCCGTCTACGATAATGAAAAAATTTCAAGCTACCTTGAAAAAGCAAAAATACCGCACAGGAAGTTTGAAAACATAGATGGCCTGGCAGGCGAGGTTGCAAAACATCTGGCGGATGAAAAAGTAATCGGCTGGTTTTATGGCAGAATGGAATTTGGCCCACGCGCGTTGGGTGCGCGTAGCATCATAGGCGATGCAAGGTCGCCCAAAATGCAGTCGATCATGAACCTTAAAATAAAGTTTCGCGAGTCGTTCCGTCCGTTTGCTCCGTCTGTTTTGCGCGATAAGGTGGCAAACTATTTCGAGATCGATTCTGACAGCCCCTATATGCTGTTGGTTGCACCAGTAAAAGAGAACAGGCGCGTTGCCATGACGGATGACCAACGAAAACTTTTCGGCATAGAAAAACTTAACGTGTCACGGTCGGACGTGCCGGCCATAACTCATGTAGACTATTCTGCACGAGTGCAGACCGTTGACGAGAAAAGAAACCCTGCGTATTACAAGCTGATCCAAAAGTTTGAAGAGCTTACGGGGTCGCCTGTGATAATAAACACGTCGTTCAACGTACGCGGAGAGCCAATTGTGTGCCGGCCTGAGGAAGCATACAAATGTTTTATGCGTACGGAGATGGATTACCTTGTGCTTGGCGATTATCTGCTGGATAAAAAGGAACAGGTAACGCTTGCGGGTGATACCGATTGGAGAGAGGAGTTCGAGCTTGACTAATGGCTGGTATGGGTGAGAGTAAAAGAGAAGTTAGAATAACGTGGATAGGGTTTGCCGTCATCTTTGGCGTGATAGCCTCGCTTCTTTTATACAAGGGACGCGTGACATATCCTTATTTCTTTTCGGCGTCCGGTTTTTTCGCTTTCTTTGCTGTTTTTGCGCCGATGGCCCTCCTGCCGCTATACAGGTTGTGGGTGAAGTTTGCAACGGCGCTTGCGTGGTTTAACACGCGTCTTCTTTTGGGGGCGACCTTTTATCTTGTGATAACGCCGGTTGGGCTTGTTATGCGCCTTTCAGGCAAAGACCTGCTCGACCTTAAAATAGACCGCAATGCAAAGTCATACTGGAAAAAACGGGAGCTTGTTGAAGACCTGTCGAGATATGAGAAGCAGTATTAGTCTGCGTCGAAGATTGAATGCGGTTTTTCGTTATTGTCGTTTTTCGCATCTTTTAGCGATGCGTTAAAAAGGTCTTCTGCCAGTTTCTTTTTCCGTTCCTGTTTTTCTTTCAGGTTATCGAAGGCCAACGCGTATTTTGCCTTGTCCTGTTCGACCTTGAGGAGGGCGTCTTTAAACCTGTCGCCAGTCGATTCTTCTACAAGCGGTTTGCGGGTTTCAAGTAGCTTTCCTGTTATCCTGTCTACGATCAGGATGGTGTCGCAACCTGGGCATGTAACCTTAAGCTCTTTTTCCATCGGCGTTTAACGGAAAATGCTTTCAGGAAACGTTTTCTTCGTTTTTCTTGGTTTCCGAGCCATCTTCCTGCGTGGCGGTAATTTCTTTTTCCGTGTCGCCTAAAGATTTTTTGAAGTTTTTAATTCCCTTGCCCATTCCTAATCCGATTGCCGGCAGGCGTTTTGCCCCGAAAACAATAAGTAAAATCACCAGAATAATAATGAGTTCCGGCATTCCTATACCAAACATGGTTTTCTCCTGCGTATTAAAGGTTTTGCACGATATGTTTCATATTAAACCTTTGCCGGGTAAACAGCAATTAACCGACTTTATAAACTAATCGAAATTTAATCAACTTTATAATAACCGGGTAGTGGGTCAGTTGGGTCATTCTGAGCCAAAGGCGAAGAATCTCGTATTACATCTGACGCAATAACAATAGATTCGAGATGTTTTGCGGAGCCTGCCCTGAGTGAACAAAGTAAATCGAATGGGCTTTAGCAGGGTGCTGAAAAACTATTTTCAGTTGTCATTCTGAGCAAAGCGAAGAATCTCAACCGTTGATATTAATAGTGTTATGAGATTCTTCGTTACCTGCGGCTCCTCAGAATGACAGTTTGAACGACTTTTTCAGCAACCTGTTAGTGT
>JAJRTC010000229.1 GCA_024278445.1 Nitrospirota bacterium | reverse complement strand
CCGTGAAAAACTATGCGGGATCCTGTGGTGTCAATTCTGCCTGCAAGTTTTTTAAGGGTATCCTCCATCTCTCCATCGCCTAAAATATGAAGCTCCGCATCTTTACAGCTTTTTTCCCATATCATGGGCATTGCTGTTATTAAAAGATCAACGCCTTTTCTGTGCGTAAGCTCGCACACCGTAACTATTTTTACAGGGTCACTAGGGAGATCGTCCTGCCTGGTCGGTGGAAAGTTTTCCAAACGAACACCTACGGGTATGACTATGGCATTTTGAATGGTGAACTCGTCTTTTAACCTGTCGGCCCAATGGCGGGACGGTGTGATTATCGCGTCGCACATTTTATAGCCCCTCGCGTCTTCGATGTTATGTTCCACCGGTCGGTCGGGGTTCCAGCCATGACAGGTCGCCACCACTTTTTTTGCGCATGCCAATTTTGCAACGATGGCCGGGATAGCGCTGTGGGCATGTATTATGTAATCTTCCCCGGCGGCGGCCAAAAGTAATTTAAGTTTTTCTGCTGTTTCCTTAAGAGTCTTTGTGTCGCGTTTAAAAATATTTCCTATGGTTGTAACATCTATTCCGGCTTTCTTGAGTTGGGCTATCTGTCCTTCATCTGAGCGCCAGCTTTTGTCAATATCATGACTTACTATGATTTCTGGCTCATGACCGAATGAGCGTTTCTGTTCTTTGGCCATTTCAACGATATAACGCCCTGCGCCAAGCCTTAGATGTCCTGTCAAATGAAAAATTTTCAAATAAAATCTCCGTTTTTATTCAGCCTTTTTCCGGCACTTTACCGCAAATTGCAGTGAACAATAAAAAAGTTTGCTGGAAGAAAAGATTATTCCGCAGGGATATGGCGTGGTTTTCTGTTGTCGTCAACGGCGACATAAACGATGCAAGCCTCGGTTACCTTGGCGCATTCATCCGGCCTTTCGGCAAACACTTCAACCTTGATTGTGATCGATGAGTTGCCAACATGTTCTATCTCGGCAAAGCAACTAACAACGTCACCTACAAATACGGGCCTGTGAAACTTAACGGAGTTTAAGGCTACCGTTACGATTCTCCCCTTGGCACGTTTAAAGCCAACGATAGCTCCGGCTACGTCTATTTGCGATAATATCCAGCCGCCAAAGATATCACCCGTCGCATTTGCATCGGCAGGCATAGCCATCATGCGTGTTGTGGGTGATTTACCCTGCGGGCATTGGTCGTTCTGTTCTTTCATCTATTGCGTTTCTCGTAAATCTTTTCAATCTCGGCGCTGTAGTGTTCCAGCACGCGGTTACGTTTTACTTTTAACGTTGGTGTTATAAGGCCGTTTTCTACCGTCCATTCTTCAAGAGTTATAAAGATTTTGCGAATACGGGCATATTCCGGAATCTCACTCGTGACGGTCGCAATTTTTGCCATTACATGTTTGTGCAGGGTATCATTTTTTAAAGACTCAGGATCATTCGGGGCAAGCTTTAAAGCTTCTGCCTCACTTGGCCACATTTCAGAGTTTATGCATACTATCGCAGACATAAACGGTTTTTGCTCGCCAACCAGCATCACCTTTTCAATGAGTGGGTCTAATGAGATGGCCATTTCAATCTCGGCGGGCGGGGCTTTTTCACCGTTTGACATTACGATTATTTCCTTAAGCCTGCCGGTTATATAAACACGTCCACCTCTTATAGCGGCTTTGTCTCCGGTTTTCAGCCACCCGTCCTCTGTAAACATGGCTTTCGTGGCTTCATCGTTATTCCAGTAGCCAAGCATAACGGTTGGGCCTCTCATCTGAAGCTCGTCATTCTCGCCTATCCTTGTTTCAAGGCTGTTAAGAGTTAGCCCTACGCTTTCAGGGTCGTTGTTTGCATGAGTGTTAACGGTGATAACCGGGCTTGTTTCCGTAAGGCCGTACCCTTGAATAAGCGGAAGCCCCAAGCCTATAAAAACTTTTGCCACGGAAGGGGGGAGGGCGGCCCCACCCGTTACGGAGCATTGTATGCGTCCGCCAAGTTTATCCATTACCTTTTTTGCCACAAGCGCGTTGAGAATAGGCCACAAAAGCAGTTTGGGCGACCATCCTGCGCGTCCCTGCTCATGCTCAAACCGGTGCCAGCCAACGTCTACGGCCATTGTGAAAAGTTTTTGCACGATTGGAGGCTTTTCCAGAAGACCCGCCTCAATTTTGGCGTAGACCTTCTCGAAAATGCGTGGAACAGAGATGAACACGGTTGGGCGAATTGTAACGAGGTCTTCCCCCAGTTGAGGAATGGAGCGGGCATACGCTATGGCCGACCCTGCCATCATGGGAAGATAATATCCTGCCGTCCGTTCAAACATGTGCGAGAGAGGCAGGAACGACAAGAATATATCATCTGTGCCAATCTCGGCCATTTGAAGAGAGTCGTGCGCATTCACAAGAATGTTGCGGTGCGATAGCATCACTCCCTTGGGACTGCCTGTGGTGCCGGAGGTGTAAACGATTGTCGCAAGTTTATCCGGGTCATCAATTGCAACGGTCATTTCACCGCCATTATGAGAGAGCCACTCGCTTAAGTGTTTAACCCGTTCGTCTTTTGAATCATCAACTTTGCTGAGGGTTACAATGCGTTTAAGATCAGACACGCCGTTAAGTTCTTTGGATATGGCGTCCCACCCGTCATTATTTTCAACCAGCAGAAATTTTGCACCTGAGTGTTTTATTATATAAGCGGCAGATCCTGCACTATCATTTGCGTAAAGCGGCACGATAACAAGGCCTAACCCCATGGCGGCTATATCCAACAGCATCCACTCGTAGCTGTTTTTCAGCATGATGGCCACGCGGTCGCCTGCCATAAAACCTTCCCCAACAAGCGCTCTTTGCCATTTTGCAACGTCGCTTGCCGCCTGCTCCCATGTTGTCTCTTGCCATTCCCCGCTTGTCTCGTCAAAACTTACATATGCTTTTGCCGCAGGAGTCCTTTTAACTCTTTCTACGAAAAGTCCGGGGAGGGTTTTTGCGGTTTTAACTGGAATTATGTCTTTGGTTTTTTCAGTCATATTTTGCTAAACCCTTCGTTGGCGGTAAATCTTTCGCCATGATTGTTTTTCATTTTTTCAAGGGATAGTTTTATGTCGTCTATACCCCTGTCGAGCGCATATTTAGCCGGGCCGCCCTTAAAAGGCGCAAACCCCGTTCCAAAAATAACACCTGCGTCTAAAAGGTCTGAGTCTTCCACAACGCCTTCGTGCAAGCATGCCGCGCACTCATTCACAAGCCGCAGTATCATGCGATCGGCAAGGTCGTCTGGTGCCTTGTAGCCCTCAGGTGCTTTTGACGATGGCTCAGGCTTTTTGCCGCCATGGTCATAAAACCCTTTGCCTGACTTTTTGCCCAAGTTGCCAGCGTCAACCAGCTCTTGCAATTTTTTCGGAGTTTCAATAGGCATGTCTTCTGATAATATTTTTGCCACATGCAGGCAGATGTCAAGCCCGACCGTATCTGCAAGGATGATGGGCCCCATTGGCATACCAAACGATTTTGCGGCGCGGTCTATCATCTCAATCGGAACGCCTTCAGCCTCTAAAAGCATGGCTTCCATTATGTATGGCATTAAAACCCTGTTTACCAGAAAACCAGGGGAGCTTTTTACTATAAGCGGGAGCCTGTTCATAGCTTTTGTAAACGCCGCCGCTTTTTTTATCGTTTCATCGGAGGTCGATTCGCCCCGCACAACTTCTACCAGTTGCATCTTGGCGACGGGGTTAAAAAAATGAAGCCCAACAAGTTTATCTGGATGCTTTAACCCGTCGGTTAAGGCTTCAAGCGGGATGCTTGACGTGTTTGTTGCCAAAAGAGCGCCCGGTTT
>JAJRTC010000228.1 GCA_024278445.1 Nitrospirota bacterium | reverse complement strand
TTGATTCTGAACTTGTCAAAACAAATCTCAATAGAGACAAGGCGCTTCACGCCATGTCGAGCGGCCCTCAAGCCGTTGCGGCGCTTGGGCTGAAATTCGGGGCGGACATAATCATCGTAGGCACTGCCATTGCCAAAGGTTCGGCTGACCGGATTGAGGAAACGTCGTTCAGGTCGTATACCGCCAATGTAACCCTGAAAGCCGTCCGCACGGATACGGCGGAGGTTTTGGGTTCCGACACCGCCATGGCCGCTCGTATTCATGTTGACGATAACATCGGCGGTTCCCTTGCGATACAGGAAGCCACGAACCAGTTGGCAGTGAGGCTGGTGCCCAACATTTTGGCAAAAACCGGTGCCGTAGCTAATTCTGCCCCTCATAAGGTGCAAATTGTTATGGGAGACGTAACCCAGCTTTGGCAGGTGGCGGCGGTGAAAAAAATGATGAGAGATAAAATAAGCGGCGTAACGGATGTAGTGCAGAGGAGCTTTGTGTCTGGCGTGGCTACGTTCGACATTCATACGAGAGGAAATTCCCAGAGGCTTGCCGAGGAACTTACGTTGGCAAACCCAGGTTATTTCAGAATAAGGGTTATAAGCGTCACTCCGAACAAACTTGATGCAAAGCTTGTTGAAACCGGCAGTTAAAAGGGGGCGTTATGATTATCCGAGCAGGCGCACTATTTTTTACTTTGTCGTTACTGTTTTCTCTCGTGGCAATTCAACCTGCCATGGCAGACGAAGTGTACGATGCCGCTATCAGGGCGGCTGAAGAGCGAATCCAAAAATTTGAAGCGGCGCTAAAATCAGGCAACGACGCTCGTGTTCGGCGAGCCGCGTTGGAACTTCAGCGCGATCCATTGGCCGTGCAAAGAGTAAACAACACAAGGCCCAACTTTTTCAAAGAGCGCCTTAACATCACTCTCGATACGATCAAGGCGAAAACCAAAAACCTGTTACGGCAACGTATCGCCAAAAAATACAATGTCAAGCCGAGTGACGTTACGTTTTTTGAAGCCACAAACCCTTCTGCCAACGTAAAGGTTGGGCAAGACTGGGACGTTACGGCCCGTGTTAAAGGTCGTGATGCGCCTGTTAACGTGGTTCAGCAGGAGATAAGCAACGCTTATCACGAGGTCGCGACAGGTGAGAAGCCTCCGGTTAGCTCTTCTGGTGTGTCTCAGGCAGAGCAAAGGGCGGCCATGGAAAGTTACAATAAACGGGCCGCCAGAACGGCGCACAGGCAGGCCGTTGAAGTGACCAATTACAAACACCCGGAAGGATATGGCGGAGCGCAAAGTGAAGGCGGCAAAATCATAACGGGTCCCAAAGGACAGAAACTGCGAGACTCGCAACAGATTTCAGAAGTAATCGAGCATAAGAGTAACACCGCCGCTCAAACGGCCGCCGAGCTTGAAGCCAGGGGAAAGAATGTAGAAGCACAAGGCGCTCGTATGGAACAGGGCCGCCAGTTTGGCAAACAGTATGACAAGCAGATAAAACCACGCGTTGAGGCTGTTGGTGGCAAGATTCCTGAGCATGTGAAAGCAACGTCTGAGGTTGTAAAAAAGGTCGGTGAAGGCAAAATCTCACCAGCGCAAGGCAAAGCCGACCTTGCAAAAATGGGTGAAACTCCCGAAACGGCCATCCGCAAGGGAGCGGAGTTGGTGGAGGCTTCGCAAAAGCTGAAAGACTCACCCAAAGATGTAATCGCCCGCGCAAAGGCGGGTAAAACTCCGCCAGACGTATTTGTTGAAAATGTAAAAAATAAAATGACGCTTGACCGCCTCAAAAAAGGGGCCGAAGGCAAGCCGACTTCCGCTCCGGGGGCGGAGCCCAAATCTACGTTGGCCGAAGCAAGAGCCAAAGCTAAAGCGGCAGGGCTGGAAAAAGCGCCTGTGCTTGATAAAGGCAAAGCTTCAGTCGCGCCTGCCGAGCCTGTTGCGGCAGGGGAGGCGACCGCCGGAACACCAAAAGGTAAATCGTCTTTTCAGGAGCCGACCCTGGGACAGAAGGCGGCGGGAGTGGCCGATGACATTGCGGAGGCGGCTAAACGTGCAGACCAGGCAGGTGCGAAGGCTATGGGCATTGGGGAGTTGGGTGCGTCGGCTGGAACTGCACGTAAAGCGTTAAACAAGGCGGCTGGTGGAGCGCTGGGGGCTGTTGCCGTGGTTGGAACAGCGGCGGAAGGATATAGCGTAGGGCACAAGGTAGGTGAGGCCGGCGTGGCGAAAAAAAATGCGGGGCGGGAGCGTGAAAAGGCTGAGGAAGCCCGCAATCGCGGCGACACAGCATCTGCCGAGGCTCACGAGCGCAGAGCGGCCAAGTATGATGAACTGGCGAAACAAAAGGCTATCGAAGGTGGAAAGCAGGCTGGAACGGCGGCCGGTTTGCTGGCTGTAGGCTCAACTGCCACGGGTGGCGCTGTGCTTGGCGTTGCCGGTGCCGGAGCCGCAGGTTATCTTGGAACGCGCGCTGTTATTGAAGGAACCGAGACAGGCAAAAGCTTTGAAAATGCGAAGACCGAAGGTACTTCGCTGATTATGGAAGGAACTGACGCTTTGGCGGCGCGTGCGCAAGGCAAACAAACCGTGTCTGAAGCCCAGCGTGAAGCGTTGGATGGAAGGCAGAGGGCGTGGCTTGGAAAGCTGGAGAGTGGAGAGATCAAACTCAAAGAGGATGAAACCGTTGAAGACTTTTTAAATGCGGTTAAGGGCCAGCACAACAGGGGAAAAGTATCGAGCCTGAAAAGGTTAGGCGAACTGGGCGAGTTTGTTGAAACCGTTCCGAAAAAAAAAGGTGCCAGCGACGATAACAGCATCGCAAGCCTGCAGGCACGGGCCAGCGACCCTAAGCTTTCCATCGCTGAAAGAAATTTGGCAGGAAAAAAACTTTTAGACGAGTTAGAGAGAATCAAGCAGAGAAAAAAAGCCGAGGACAAAAAAGGTGAGGATGGTGGAAAGACCACACCAAAAGACCCTGTATCAGGTGGCGATGAGGGGGAGGATGGCGACGGTTCCGGTGAAACTGGCGATGGTACCACTGACTCAGGAGAAAAAACCGCCAGCGGTGATGATGGCGGTGGTGCTGAAGGGGCTGGAGATAGCCCCACTTCACCAGAAAATAAAGATGGTTCCGGCGATGGTGACAAAACCGGTGGTATGCAGGTAGCAGGCGCAGGTCAGGGGGGTAATGATGACGGCGGCGGTGAAACTGGCGATGGTGGTGCTTACGGTGGAGATGAAACTGCCGGTGCTGATGGCGGCGGTTCTGAAGGAGCGGGTGAGAACCCGGTTTCACCAGAAAATAAAAACTCAGGTGGTGGTGGCCGCAGTCTGGACGAAATTTTCGCCGAGGAAAACCGGCAGGCTGAAGAAATATTTCTCGGTGGCGGTGGTAATGGCAAACCTCCCGCTCCTGCTAAATCGGGCGATAGCGAGAGCGGTAATGGAGGCGATGGTAATGCCGAACGGACGATAGAAGAAATCTTGGGCGACTTGCCACAGCCCCCCCCCGACGACGAGCCTTGTCTTGACTGTCTTAGAGCCGCAGAGGGTGAAACTTTGACAGCCGAAGGTGAAAACGGTGGCACAGACCCCGACGCTGTTGAAGTGGCCATGAACACCAACACCACAGGAGACACGATGGATGGGTGGGATAAAGGTAACGCAGACGACGGCGTAGATGGCGGAGATATCACAACCACAGAACGTTCTACGACTGCAGATAGCGAGCATCAAAACGACATGAGTGATATCGGCTCCCAAAGTGCCGAGACAGAGCAGAACATTGGCAAGGGGCGTGACCAGCATGAGAGTGCGGAAACAGCCGCCGCAGGGGAGCGCGAGGAAGGCGCTATTCTTACAGACGCCGCCGTGGGCGGGTTAACAAGCGGAGTTGCGGCCGGTGTAGATGCCTTTGGCACCACGGTTGGCACAGCCGTGGGGAATGAAGTTTCCGAAGGTATGGGGATTGCGCCAAAGAGTGAAGACCACCCGCATGGTTCTGGTGGCTATTCTGGCGGCAGGAGCGCATCTAGCGAAACTGGTTCAGATGGCGGCTCCTCCGGCGATGGTGGTTCTTCTGGCGGTGGTGCCGGAATAACTACAACCAGCTCCGGTGGTTCTGGTGGTGGAGGAAGTACGTCTTCCGGCCTTACGGCTGTAGGGAAAGAGTGCCGACGTATCACCATGAGGGTAGCGAAGCTTGCGAGTGTGTTGAAAAAGCGGAAAAAAGTGGAGAATGATCCACGCTTTATCGAATATAAAAAGCTGGCCAGAAGAATGATGGATTTAAAATGTTATAAAGCCGGCACATATTTCCCTGGTGGGAAAGTCCCTCCGGTTGTTAAAAAACCACCTGTGCCAAGAAGACCGAGAGCCAGCGTAATACCCGGAACTACATACAGGCCTAAACCGAAGCCTAAGAAAGTGGTTATGCCAAAACCGAAACCTGCGCCCAGGAGAAGCGCCGCTGTTTGCCGGAAATATAAGGACACGGCGATGGCGCAAAAGCGAAGAGGGTTTACGCAGGGTTACAACAGCTCAATGTACATGTACAAAAAGTGCATGAGCGGAGGCAGAATATACGGTATTAAATGATAAAAAAAAACAGAGAATTAAACATGGCCCCAAAACTTGCCACCCTTCTGTTTGCGCTGGCATGTTTCTTCACGGGTGCGGCTGGTGCCCAGACGGCTGGCGACGCCTATTTTTCCACTGTAAACCAGCTTAGGGCGGAAGGTTTCTCCGGGATAGATAAAGCTCTTGCGGGGTTTGAGGCTATAATTAAAAAGAACCCTGATTATATTTTTGCCCATCTTAGCGCGGCAGACGCATATCTCCTTAAATATGAATTTGCGAAAACAAAAGATATTGAGTGGCTCAAAAAGGCGGGAAAACATCTGGATCGTGCGATGAAGTTGCAACCTGCGCTTCCTGAAGTTTATTTTAAACGTGCAACCATTCGTTTTAACCTCGATGAAAAAGAAGCGGCAGAGGGTGATCTTCTGAAGGCTATTGATCTTCTGCCGGAATATGCAGATGCGCGGATTATGTATCTGCAATACCTGTTGTCGGAGGGCAAAATGGAGAAGGCAAAAGCTTTTGCCGAAGAATCTGTGGCGGTTGCGCCTTACGACCCCTCGGCGCCAAAACTTTTAGGCGACGTTTTTATGAGAGAAAAGGCATATAAAGAGGCGATATGGTTATATAAAAAAGTAGTGGCATTAACGCCTAGCGCACCATTTACCTACCTTGCCATTGGAAAAGCATATAGTCGCCTGGGTGAGAAAGATAAAGCTATCGGAGCTTGGCGCAAGTCTTTGGAGCAGGGGCGGGGAGATGGCTTGGACGAGGTCAAGTTTTTACTTGGCGTGTTACTTTCAGAAAAGGGCGAATACAACGAGGCCTCACATCTTTTTGAAGACTTTTTAAAAAAGTTCCCCGGCGATATTTCCACCATGAACAACCTGGCGCTTGTTTATGAAAAAACAGGGAAAACCGTAAAGGCCAAGCTTATGTGGATAAAAATAAAAAACGCAGGTGACGATACGCGCAGAGAAAAGGCCGAACGGAAAATAGACGCAATGACGCCCATGAACATGTAGCATGAATGATCGGATAAAAAAAATGAGACAAACACGGCTTTTCATACTGATGTTATTTGCCACCATCATAACCTGTGGCCAGGCTTTTTCCTCCACCGCACTTGACGGGGTAATAGCAAAGCTTGAAAAGGCGATAATCATAGCCTCAGACATGCACGACTCAGGCGGCCTTGAGGCAGGAGAGCCTTATGTCGCCAGCATAACCCCGACAGTTAAAATTGCATTTTCAAAAGAAAATTTTGATGCCGACCTTGAGAAGGCGATGAAGGTTTATGATGGCCTGCTTGTAAAGCGCAAAAGCATGAGCCAGCAAACAAGGAAAAAAACCAAAAGCCGGGCCGACAGGCGAATAAACGCCCTGATGACAGCGGAACAGAAAACCGCAAGCGTTGAACCACCCATTGCAAGCGCTCCTGCCGATTACAATGTTTATGAAGATTACACACAAACCCACAAGGATAGAACCTTGCGGGAAAATCAGGCGGCGGAAGCGGACATGCGTTCGGTTCTCAACGAGCGTCAAGCGGCGGAAGCCGAACTTGTGCAGAGAAAACAGCGTAAACAAGCGGTGCAGGAGCAGGCGATGAGGTGGCAGGCCGAGCTTGATAAACAGGCTTCGGCTTCAGCCAGGGTGGCGGCGGAGTGGGAGAGGCAACACAGCTTTGGTGCATACGCAAGACGTTTTCTTGGTAGCGTTGTCCAAACGGCAGTAGGCTCTTTCACCACGGCGCTTTTAACCCCGATTGCTACAAACCTTGCAAACGACGCCGTTGGGCAGATGTTTCCTGGCAGTTCAACCGGCAGTCTTGCCCGGCAGGCGGCATCGCAGGCAACGCGTGATACGATAATGAGCACGGCTAGCGGTGTAGGGTCCAGCGTTGGCCAAAGTGCCAGTGGAGCCGTTATGGGAAGATCAGACGCATATACCGGGCAAACGACGACATCTTCATCCACTTATTCGCCCGTATACACCAGCGCACCGGTTCAGTCACAAAAAAGGGTGTTCACCGATCCTCGTTTTTCCCCACGCGTGCGCGACGCTTTAGGCGGGGTGCAAATTAAAGCCTCTGACATACGAAAAGCGAAAAAATTTATAAGCCGCTACCCTGATCCGCAAGGGTGGGTTTCTTACCAAAAACAGGTGCGGTATTGAGTAAAAACGCGGGAGTGTGAACGATGAGCTGGTTTGAAAGTGGCATGTGGTTGCGGTTGGTCACTTTTGTTGTGGCGTTGATATGCTCTGTCTGTTTTTATCACTACCCTGCGTTTGCCGATAAAAAGAATGTAAAAGATTGTCCTAAATACGGTTCCCGACCCTGCGCCTCTGCAAATAAAAACCCGGCTAACAAATATAATCCAAAACCCAAGCCATTGCCAAAATACAAGTACGGTATCAGTAAGCCGAACCAGATATCCAAGCCTAAGAAAAACTATGAAAAATATTATAAATACGATAAAAACCCTTTCAACCCTGCGAATAAATATGATCTCGACAACCCGTTCAACCCGCTGAACAGGTATGACATCGATAGTCCTTTAAACCCTGCGAATAAATATGACCCGGATAACCCGCTAAATCCGCTGAACAGGTATGACCCGGATAACCCGCTAAACCCGTGGAACAGGTACGGGCTTGATAACCCGCTGAATCCGGCAAATAAATATGACCCGTATAAACCTCTTGTAAAGTAAACGGTGGGATTAATGGCTATCGTTAATCGTGGCGACGGCGTTCAGGTTATATATCTGCAAGAGTTTGTCTACCGGGTCACCTGAACGTGCCTTGAATATTACTATCGGCGCTTTGGTGGTTTGAAGGCTTGGAATATCGTCGCACACGAGCGGCGAAGCTGATTTTTGCAGTTCTCCGTTAATGCTTTTCTGAAGCACGTTGGCCGATTCCACGTTCCTTACAATTACAGCTGATCGGTAGCGGTCAAAAAAGCGTTCCGTCTGCCCGCAATATAAAATGGTTTCCGGTTCTGCAATATCAGCTAACCATGCATTCAGACGCACAACGGGAGCTGTCGTATAAACCCTGTTCCAATATATTTGGGGAATTGTTAGTGACAACGCAAACGCGCTTGCCAAAATAGCTTTTGGGTAGGCTTTTGCAACTGGAACCAGACAGAGAAGTAAGGCCGGGATAAGCGGAATAAAATGCCTTGTTTTTTCAAGGTTCTGGCCGAAGAAAACCCATAAAAAATAAAACATGGTTGCCACCACGAAGAGCCGTGAGCTTTTACCGATTACAGCTTTTTTAACGGCAAACAGAAGTAATCCGAAACCGGAAACAATCACCCATGGTACCTTCGCAAAGGCGGGCCCCCATCCGGGCAACCATAATATTTCATAAAGCCTGGTTGCGAACGACAGCAAACGCGAGCCTGCCGAACTTGTGGTTCCCATAGCCCCTCCCCATGTTTCAAAATGACCGGAGGTAAAAGCGATGCCTGTTTTTATAAGCTCGTCCAGCCCGATGTAAGCCGCCTGTGGAACGAACCAGAAAGCGGTTCCGAGGGCTATGCCCGCAATAGCAATAAAAAACGCGCCGGAGAAAAAAGAATAGATAAGATAGCAGGCGGCGTAAGGCCACCATGAAAGCCTGACACCCATGGCAAGAGCAATCAAAATTCCGGAGAAAAGAAACCGCCCAAAGTTTGAACCCTTACTTTTATCTAAAACCGTGAACGCGGCTAGGAGAAGAAAAAGCCCTGTTACTTCGGAATAAATCTTGTGCGAGAACTCAAAAAAAACAGGATTTGCCAGTAGAGAGAGTGTGAGCCCCACGGCTCCAACATCGCCTGTCTGCTTGCGTGCCATAAGGAAAAGGAGCATTCCACACCCGGCCCCGCTCAACGCAGATAAAGTTATAAAGGCCCATTCGGGTGAACTCGCAAGGAGTGTGAAAAGTTTTCCGACAGCGATA
>JAJRTC010000227.1 GCA_024278445.1 Nitrospirota bacterium | reverse complement strand
TACCCGGCATGGGTCAGCTCTTCTTTCAAAGCGTTATGGCGCGAGACTACACCCTTGTGATGGGAGTGCTTGTAATAGGCTCGTTCCTCACACTTATCGCCATTCTGATATCCGATATCGCATATGCGATGGTAGACCCGAGGATAAGCTATGAATAACGAAAAAAAACCACGCACGTTTTTTAAAATGGTAACAAGAAAGCTGTTTAGCGATTACCTTGCGCTAAGCGGCGGGATCATCGTTTTGATACTTTTTTTCGTCGCTATATTCGCACCACTCATCGCGCCATACGACCCGTCTGTGATCGACACAAAAAACCTGTTGGCGGCACCAAGCTTAAGTCACCTTTGCGGAACCGACGATTTGGGGCGCGACGTATTCTCGCGCATGGTGTATGGCTCACGGATATCACTCACGGTAGGGTTTGTGGCCGTTGGCATAGCTACGCTCATAGGGCTTGTGATAGGCGCGGTCTCCGGCTATTTTGGCGGGTGGACAGACACAATTTTCCAAAGGTTCATCGAGCTTATGATGACCATCCCCACGTTTTTTCTTATTCTCGCCGTCATAGCGTTCCTTGAACCGAGCATATACAATATCATGATCGTAATAGGCATAACGAGCTGGACGGGTGTGGCGCGGCTCGTGCGCGCGGAATTTTTAACCTTGAGGGAGCGCGAGTTTGTTACGGCGGCAAAAGCCATGGGCGCATCTGACATGTCTGTTATCTTCCGCCATATACTGCCAAACGCCATGTCGCCCGTTCTGGTTTCCGCAACCCTTGGCGTGGCGGGAGCCATTTTAACTGAATCGGCTCTCTCTTTTCTCGGCATAGGCGTTCAGCCTCCAACGCCTAGCTGGGGCAACATGCTTACCGTGGGTAAAAACTATATAGAATACGCATGGTGGCTCTCTCTCTTCCCCGGCCTCGCTATTTTTATCACCGTAATGGGCTATAATTTGCTGGGTGAAGGAGCGCGTGACGCACTCGACCCAAGGCTTTAAAAAAAGCCTGCAAAGCCAATTGCGTTGACTTGCTATGAGCCGTAACATTACTATTATCCAATTTTAATCAATGCCTGTTTGACAAGAATAAACTTACGCCATGAAACTTTCCAGATATCACTTGCCAACGTTAAAAGAAGCCCCGGCGGAAGCCGAAGTAATAAGCCACAAACTCATGATCCGCGCTGGCATGATACGCAAACTGGCATCAGGCATTTATTCACTTCTGCCATTGGGTGTAAAGGTTGTCCGCAAGGTAGAAAACATTATCCGCGAAGAGATGAACAGGGCCCATGCCATGGAGGTTTTCCTGCCCAGCATACAGCCTGCCGAGTTATGGAAAGAATCTGGCAGGTGGGATTTTTACGGCAAGGAGCTTTTGAGAATAACAGACAGGCATGGCAGAGAATTTTGCTACGGCCCGACTCACGAGGAAGTGATAACCGATATTGTCCGGCGCGACGTTCGCTCATATCGCGACCTGCCGCTAAACCTTTACCAGATACAAACCAAGTTTCGCGACGAAATACGCCCACGTTTTGGTGTTATGCGCGGGCGCGAATTTTCCATGAAAGACGCATACAGCTTCGACGCAGACGACGAGAGCGCCAACAGAAGCTATATCGATATGAAAAAAGCTTACAACGCCATATTTACCAGGATGGGGCTTAATTTCAGGGCTGTAGAGGCGGACACGGGGCAGATAGGCGGTTCTTTTTCGCACGAATTCATGGTGCTTGCAAACTCAGGAGAAGACACTATCGCCCATTGCGACAAGTGCGATTATGCCGCCAATGTGGAGCGGGTTGAACTTTTACCGCCGAAAGAAATATCAGACGGCACACCTTTACCTGTCGAAAAAGTTGAAACGCCCGGTAAAAAAGCGGTTGAAGACGTTGCGGAATTTTTAAAGTTGCCAGCTAGCCAGTTTATAAAAACGCTTATTTTTAAAACGGACACCGAGCAAGAATTTGTAGCCGTGTTGACCCGTGGCGACCATGAAGTAAACGAAATAAAATTAAGCAGAACCATTGGCGCAAACGAAATTGCCCTGGCCTCCGATGAGGACGTTGAAAAAATTACAAACGCGCCCACAGGTTTTGCAGGGCCCATCGGTTTACCTATCCCGATAGTGGCAGACAATGCCGTGGCCGGTATCAAAAACGGGGTCACCGGTGCGAATAAAAAAGACACCCATATAAAAAACGTTAATATGGCGCGTGATTTTAAAAACGCCACGTTGGCCGATATCCGCAACGCCATAGAAGGTGACGCCTGCCCACGTTGCGATGGCGGGAAACTTACCATGCGTAAAGGAATAGAAGTCGGGCATATTTTCAAACTGGGAACCAAATATTCAGAATCGATGAACGCGACCTTCCTTAACAAGGAAGGAAAAAGCAGGCCGATGATAATGGGTTGCTACGGCATAGGCGTAGGGCGAAGCGCTGCGGCGGCCATTGAGCAGAATAACGATGAAAACGGAATCGTGTGGCCACCTGCAATTGCGCCATTTGAGGTTATCGTCATATCGCTTGGCAAAGCTTGCGACGAGGTAGAAAAGGCGGCTGACGGCATATACAAGGCCTTGCAGGATTCTGGCCTGGACACGGCGTTTGACGACAGGAACGAGCGGCCCGGCATGAAATTTAACGATGCAGACCTTATAGGCTATCCGGTTCAGGTAATTATTGGCAAAAGAGGGTTGGCCGAAGGAGTTGTTGAAATAAAAACCCGTAAAACAGGCGAGAAAAAGAACGTGCCCATGGAAAACACCATCGTGGCCGTAACGGGAATTTTAGAAGAACTTATCAAGGCAAAAAAGCCTTGAGCTTTTAATTGTCCGATACCCGTTACCCCGCGCAAACCTCAGTGCGCGCAGTTCCGTCTATATCAAAAGGTCTATAGACGAATCACGCCCGAAACACTAGATTATATTTAGATAAGGAATTTAGAGGCTTACGGTTTTTTGTTTGCAGTGCACACTCTGTTTTAAGGAGGGGTAAAATGACAATAGAAACCATTGAAGCGGGCAAGTGGATTGTAACTGAAGGGGAAGTCCCGGCATACTTCATCTACAAGCTTTGCAAAGGAGAAGTTCCCATTTACAAAAATGCCGAGAAAATTCGTGAAATTGAAATAAAGGATGGGGAGAAGCCGATAATGATCGGCCTTACCGCGCTTTTAAGGGATGACCGTATGCACATGGCTTCCGTGAAAGCAGAAACCGATGTGGTGGTAGATAAACACTACGTTGACCAGATCAGGGGCATTCTTAAAAACGAGGTGCCAGGAGAGATCAAAAACGACATCACCACAATGACAGATTCAATAATTACCGCCAACGAAATGATCCGCCTCAAAAACAAACTCAAGGATTTGGGGCATGTAGATCTTGAGATCCCGGATAGCGTAAGTGCCGGCACCCACGAGGTACTATCTGAACTAAAAAGGCTTTATGAACTCACCATGGGTGATGTAAAAAAAATCACGGAGTAGCATTTTATACGTCGCCTGTTAAACAGAGGTGACGTACAAAACACGTATAAAGCAACGGGGACTATGAGTTTTCGGTTTTATCTTTATGGGCCTTGCCCTTTTTTTCCTTGTCGGCTTTTATGCTTGCCTTTACGGCCTCAAGCCAGATAGCCCCGTTTTCGCGAACAAACCCCCTCGCCTTAAGATAAGTCCCTATGTATCCAAAGAAAGCACTCCACACAAGCACCTGATGATAGATTAGCGGAATTTTACCAACTTCATATGCCGCGCCGAGAGCCGGTATTGCAGAGAAGATAAGGATAAGCGCAAAGGTAGGCGGAAATACGATCATTTTAAATCTTCGCGTCTTCTCATACAGCTTTATATCGACAAGCCCCGCCTGAACAGTTTTTTTGATAACAGAACCGGTAGCGATGAAGTAGAACATTAAAATTGTAAGCCCCAGAACAGAGGCAATGGCCGAAATTATTCCTGATATCGCATGACGGCCCAATTCCCCGGTGGCTCCGGCACCATAGCCGAGCCAGATCGTATAGGCTATTCCGGCAACGCATGCAAGATTGTAGAAATCTAAAAATTTACGCATATTCTGTAAATTATACCCTCTAAACAGCCTCTGTGGCGTGAGAATGTTGGATTTGAAACTTTGCGAGTTGAACCTTGCCGCCGATTGGTTTAGGATGCCCTTGGTTTAACCTAAGTTGAAGGTGGTTATGAGCGAGTGGGAAAAAATCCGATCCGAGATCGATAGAATCGACGAAAGCCTGGTGCGGCTCCTGAACAAGAGAGCCAAAAACGGACAGAAAATTGCCGAGTTGAAAAGCAAGATAGGGTCACCTGTCTTCCTGCCGGCCCGCGAAAACGAAATTTTGAAAAAAGTGTCCGGGCTGAACAGGGGGCCGCTCTCCGGTAAAGCACTGCAAAACGTATTCCGCGAAATATTTTCCGCCACCCGCTCCGTCGAGCAGGCCATACGCGTATCGTGTCTTGGCCCGGAAGGAACGTTTTCCCATCTTGCGTCAAGGCGCATCTTTGGCGAGAGCTGTGAATATTTGCTGGAACCCAGCATAGACACCGTTTTTAACTCAGTCGAAAAAGGCTCTGCACATTTTGGCGTTGTACCGTTGGAAAATACGATAGAGGGAACCGTAGGCATTACACACGACATGCTGATGGAAAGCGATGTGCGTATTTATGGAGAACTTTATTTCGACATACACCAGAACCTTCTATCAAAGGTCAAGGATCTTGGCAAAATAAAAACGCTTTACACCCACCCTATGCCACTTGCACAAAGCAGATCGTGGATTGCCCGCAACCTGCCGGGGGTAAAGATTATAGACACGTCATCCACGTCGGAGGCGGCACGGCTGGCGGCCGACTCCAAAGACTCGGCCGCAATAGGGGCGGCGGAAGCGGCAAAAATATATGGGTTAAACGTGCTTGGAAAGAAAATAGAAGACACAAAAGGCAACCAGACACGTTTTCTTGTTATCTCACTCGATAAATCACCCAGAAGCGGTAACGACAAAACATCCGTCATATGCGCTATAAGCGATGCTGTCGGGGCGTTAAACAACATACTGCGGCCTTTCTCGACTAAAGGCCTTAATCTTTCAAAAATCCAGTCCCGCCCAAAAAGAAATGCCGAATGGGAATATGTGTTCTATATCGATTTTGACGGGCATGAGGACGACCCGGACGTAAAATCTGTCCTCAAAAAGATCGAAAAACAGGCCGTATTTTTAAAAACGCTTGGTTCCTATCCAAATGCGAGAGTTTGAAACGAGGTTTTTAAATTGAAACCTATCTTCAAACGCGCAGTAATAGCCGGTGTGGGGCTTATAGGCGGCTCGCTTGCCATTGCCGGTAAAAAAGCCGGCATTTTCGAAACGGTCGTGGGCCTTGGCAGAACAAAAGCCACCCTTAACCGCGCGCTGGCACTTGGCATAGCAGACGAAATATCGTCTGACATGGAGCAGGCTTTAAAAGGTGCAGATTTTTTCTTTATCGCAACTCCGGTGGAATCCATAATCTCGCTTTGCATCAAGGCTGTGCCATTTATGGAGAAGGGATGCGTCGTTACAGACGGCGGCTCCGTTAAAGGTAAAATAGTGCGGGAACTCGACGCGGCCCTGCCATCGTATATAAAGTTTGTCGGCGGGCACCCTGTGGCCGGAACTGAAAAATCAGGGCCAGACTCTGCCTTTGCAACTTTATATGAGAACAGATATACAATACTTACCCCAACCGAAACGACAGACCCTACAGCGCTTAACCGTGTAACAAAAATGTGGGAGGCTGTCGGCTCAAAAACTGTAACAATGAGCCCGGATGAACATGACGAGGCGTTGGCCGTGATAAGCCACCTGCCCCACCTTGCGGCATACGCCCTTGTGGAAACTCTGGGCAAGACAGATAGAAACGGGGAAATAAAAAAGTTTGTGGCGGGCGGTTTTAAAGACATAACACGAATCGCCGCGAGCCATCCTGAAATGTGGCGAGATATCTTCGAGATGAATAAAGGCGAGGTTTTGCGATCTGTTACTAATTTTGAGGCGAGCATGGCCGGATTTAAAAAAGATATAGAAAACGACGATTTCGGTTCTCTGCTAAAAAAACTTGAAAACGCCAAAAATCTTCGCCTCGCCATTGAAAACCAGTAAACAGGTACACGCGCCATGACCACGCCTTACAATTTTCATGGCAACTTCGTGGTTGCCATAGATGGCCCCGCAGGCTCCGGCAAATCTACCATGGCCAAACTTCTGGCTGAAGAAATTGACGGCGTATATGTTGACACAGGCGCAATGTACCGCGCCGTCACGGCATATGCGCTAAACAGTGGAATAGACACATCAGACGAAGAAGAAGTCTCACGGATGGCAAAAAATATCCACATCGAGTTCGAAAGAGATGGAAAAACGCAACAGAAGGTCTTCGTTAATGCCGCAGATTTTACCGCAAGGATAAGGGAGCCGGATGTGAACAACCATGTTTCCACCGTGGCGGCCTACCCTGCCGT
>JAJRTC010000226.1 GCA_024278445.1 Nitrospirota bacterium | reverse complement strand
CTTCACGACGGCCCGCCATACGCTAACGGTCACATTCACAGCGGGCACGCCTTAAACAAGATACTCAAGGATATCATCGTTAAGGTGAAAACCATGGAGGGGTTTGACGCGCCTTACGTTCCGGGGTGGGATTGCCACGGGCTACCTATAGAACGCGAGGTCGATAAAAAACTGGGCAAGGCCAAGCTTGGCATGACGAAAGCCGAAATTCGCCAGAATTGCAGGGAATACGCAGGTAAATTTGTAGGTATACAAAAAGACGAGTTTATACGGCTTGGGGTTTTGGGCGACTGGGAAAACCCGTATCTGACCATGAACCACGACTACGAGATCGGCACGATTCGCGAGTTTGCCAAGTTTGTAAAAAACAAGGGCGTCTACCGGGGTTTTAAGCCGGTTCATTGGTGTTCCTCGTGCAGAACCGCCTTGGCCGAGGCAGAGGTTGAACACGCGGATCATAAATCCCCGTCGATTTTCACGAAATTCAAACTTTCAGGCAAAGACGCAAAATCGCTGGGCCTGCCTGAAAATGACACATATCTTGTTATATGGACAACGACGCCGTGGACGTTACCTGCAAACCTGGCAGTATGCCTGCATCCCGATTTTGACTATAGCGCGGTAAAGTCGGGCGATGAAGTTTTGATACTAGCCACCGATTTAAAAGAGCAGTGCATGAAAACCTTTGAACGGGAGGACTTCGAGGTAATAACCTCCTTCAATGGCGCAAAGCTTGAAAACATGACCGCAAGACACCCGTTTTTAGAGCAGGATTCTCTCGTTATAGTTGGTGACCATGTTACGCTCGAGCAAGGCACGGGGCTTGTTCATACGGCTCCCGGTCATGGGCAGGAAGATTACGTCATCGGCCAGAAATATGGTCTTGAAGTATACAACCCCGTAGACAGCGCGGGCAGGTTCATGGCAGACACGCCTCATTTTGCTGGCAAGAAGGTGCAGGATGCAAACCCCGACGTAATAGAACTGCTAAGGGAAAAAGGCGCACTGCTCTTCACAGAAAAAATTTCGCATTCATACCCTCATTGCTGGCGATGCAGGAACCCTATCATCTTCCGTGCCACGGCTCAGTGGTTTATCTCCATGGAGAAAAACGACCTGCGCACAAAAAGCCTTGAGGCTATAAGAAACATAAAGTGGACACCTGCATGGGGTGAGGAACGAATTTTTGGCATGATAGAAAACAGGCCGGACTGGTGCGTCTCCCGCCAAAGAACCTGGGGCGTTCCTATAACGTCGTTCCATTGCAAGAAGTGTGAGGAAACCCTTTTTAACGGAGAAACCGCCGACCATGTGGCAAACGTTCTGGAAAAAGAAGGGCTGGACGCATGGTTTACAAAACCTGCCGAAAACTTCCTGCCTGATGGCGCAAAGTGCGAAAAATGTGGAGGAGCGGAATTTGACAAGGGCCAAGACATACTCGACGTCTGGTTTGATTCCGGCGTTTCACACGCGCTTGTCGTAAACCAGCACCCTGACCTTTCGTGGCCTTCAGACCTTTATATAGAGGGGAGCGACCAGCACAGGGGGTGGTTCCACACGTCACTGCTGGAGGCTATCGGCACGTGCGGCACGGCTCCATATAAAGGCGCTTTAACCCACGGCTATGTGGTAGACGGCAAAGGGAAAAAGATGAGCAAGTCACAAGGCAACGTCATCGCCCCTGAAACCATAATAAAAAGATATGGAGCCGAGATCGTTCGCCTGTGGGTGGCGAGCGAAGATTATCGCGAAGACATCCGCCTCTCCGACGAAATTTTAAGACGGCTTACGGAAGCGTATCGTAAAATAAGGAACACCATCCGTTTTATGCTTGGCAACCTGTCTGATTTCAACCCGGACACAGACCTCGTCCCGTTTGAAGACAGAACGGAGATCGACCGGGTGATAATACTAAAATTCCGCAAGCTTACGAAAAAGGTGGTAGAAGCGCTGGACAGGTACGATTTTCACGTTTTCTATCATGCCATCCACAACTTTTGCGTTGTAGACTTAAGCGCGTTTTATCTTGATATAATCAAGGATCGCATCTACACCTATCCGAAAACAGGCGAGCTGAGGCGCTCTGCGCAGTCTACCTTATACGAGTTGGCCAACGGAATGTTAAGGTTGATGGCACCTGTGCTATCGTTCACCGCTGAAGAAGCGTGGGGCAATCTGCCGGGTGATGCGTCGAAACGCGAGAAGAGCGTGCATCTTGCCACCTTCCCCGAAAGTGACATAGACACAAGCGACGAAAAACTTCTAGGCGACTGGGACAGGATCATAGAGATCCGTGACGAGGTTAACCGGGCGCTTGAACTTGCCCGCCAGAAAAAAATCGTGGGCCATTCGCTGGATGCCGAAGTTGAGCTTACGCTATTCCAGGCCGACCGCAAGATACTGGAAAAACAGATAGACGGCCTTCAATATCTTTTCATCGTGTCAAAAATGACCATCGCAGACGAGCAGGCGTCGAAAGACGTGTTTAAAAGCGAAACGGTGCCAGGCTTAACCGCCATGGTAACGCGATCTACCGGTGAAAAATGCGAGCGGTGCTGGAACTACTCCTACACCGTGGGAACCGATAAAGATCACCCGCAGGTTTGCGAGCGTTGCGTGGAAAACCTCGCAAAGCTTAAATGAGCGAGCGAAACGTAAAGCGACCGGCCTGGATGTTACCGGTTGCAACGGTTTTTTTGCTCGTCGTGTTCGACCAAGCTACTAAATGGGTAATTGAGGCCACGTTTCCGCTTGGTGACAGTTCTGTTGTTATCCCCGGTTTTTTTAATCTGGTTCATATACAAAACAAGGGGGCGGCGTTCGGTTTTATGGCCGGTGTAGACAGCGCATGGATTAACCGTGGTTTTACGGCAACGGCAACGCTTGCGCTTTTTGTAATTGCGTTTTTATACAGGTCGCTTGGGCCGAATGAGAAGGTGGCGAAGGTGGCTATGGTTTTGATAGGCTCGGGCGCGTTGGGTAACCTTATAGACAGGATACGGTTAGGTTCCGTTACCGATTTTTTGCTTTTCTATGTGGGCGAATATAGCTGGCCCGCATTCAACGTAGCAGACTCGTGCGTTACGGTGGGCGTTACCCTTTTGGCTTATAGCATAATTTTTCATCACCCGAAAGCTCAGACATCACAATCTGGTAAGTTATAATATTTTCATGAAATACGACATTTTAGAATCGATCAGGGCAGAGCTTGATAAATGCACCAAGTGCGCATCATGTCAGGCGGGATGTTATACATACGAGCTGACCAGTTCTGAAACTTTGGCGGCCAGGGGTAAAATCCGCCTGGCACAAGGCGTCTTAAATGGTGAAATCGAGATAACCAAAAGAGTGGCAAACGATTTTACGCAATGCCTCTCCTGCATGAGTTGTTTATCGGCCTGCCCTACTGGTGTTGACACGATGCAGGTTTTCTCCGCCATGAAAGCTGAAATACACAGGCAAAACGGCCCCGGCCCCATTGCCGGATTTATATTCAAATGGTTGCTCCCCTACCCGCGCAGGCTAAATTTCCTTGCTAAAATTGTGGGGTTTTCATCGTTATTCTATAAATGGGCTCCGGCAAGGTTTGCCGAGTTGTTTCCGTTTACACCCGGTGGAATTAAACGTGTTACGCCAAACTTTTTAAAGCTTAATTTGCGTTTGAGGGTGCCTACAAAAAATCCGCCAAAAAATGTTAACCCAAACATCAGCATAAAACGTGTTATTTACTACACCGGTTGCATGACCGATTTATCATTCACCGACACTGGCGTGACCGTCATAAAACGGTTGCAGGAAATGGGGGTTGAAGTAATTTACCCGAAAGACCAAGTATGTTGCGGCGCTCCTTCATATTACAGCGGCGACATGGAAACTTCCATCGCGCTTGCAAAAAAGAACATCGAGGTATTGTCGGCTTATGAAGCAGACGCCATAGTATATTCCTGCGCCACATGCGGCAGTGTGCTTGCGGAAAAATATCGTAAAATGTTCCCTGACGACAAGAAGGTAGCGGAACTTTGCGCAAAAGTCACCGACCTGCAAAAACTGATGATGCAGATCGGAATTGAACAGGCGGTTAAACAAAAGCCCGACGGCAAAAATTTGAAAGTAACATACCACGACCCGTGTCATTTAAAACGAGGCATGGGTGTGTGGAAAGAACCGCGCGAACTTTTAAGAAGCCTGCCGGGGGTGGAGTTTGTAGAAATGAAAAATGCAGACAGATGTTGCGGCGGTTCCGGGACGTTTGGCTTAAATTTTTACGACATGTCTATGGACGTAGGCAAGCTTAAGGCCGACGCAATATATGAGAGCGGAGCAGACATCGTGGTGACGGCTTGTCCTTCTTGCCAGATACAGATAGAAGACTCGCTACACAGGCATGGTTACGACATCCCAACGGCACACACGATAGACCTTGTAAACTATGCGTTATCCCCGTGCCAGAAAACAGCGCGGGAAACAAAAAGCGATTCTAACACCAAAAGTAAAAGCGCCGTCAACGCGAACCACTGATAACGCTCTTCATATTCTGTGAACTCTCTTGACGTAATATCTGTTTTCTCAAGGCCTTTTAAGTGAGCGACAAGAGACGACAGGTCAAGCCGTTCTCCCTGCGACGTTATGAGCCTGCCACCCG
>JAJRTC010000225.1 GCA_024278445.1 Nitrospirota bacterium | reverse complement strand
CAAATAAATCGGTTCATCCCCACGTGTGTGGGGAACACTTTTGCATATCCAATTTTGTCTATCGTCGCTACGGTTCATCCCCACGTGTGTGGGGAACACGGCATGACTACGTAGACGCCACCAGCGATTTGCGGTTCATCCCCACGTGTGTGGGGAACACCGTTTATCTAACGCCGGAGAATATCGATCATAGCGGTTCATCCCCACGTGTGTGGGGAACACCTGCTGGCTCAAACGTTGCGCCGGGAATCGTCTCGGTTCATCCCCACGTGTGTGGGGAACACCGGTTGAAGCGCACCATTGCCCGTCATGTAGCCGGTTCATCCCCACGTGTGTGGGGAACACCGTAACAAAAACATCTGTTCATCTACAATATTCAGGTTCATCCCCACGTGTGTGGGGAACACCTCTTCCTGTAATCCTTTGTTTTTACTTCTGTAGTCTACACCAAAAAAATCTACCGACTATTTTGGTCTTCTTAGCTTTCAAAACGTTGGATTCTCATTTCTTCTCCACTATGTCAAAGATCATTTTCCTCACCATCATTGGCTTCCCGGTTTTCAAGCGGTAAAAACGATACCAGCTTGATTCCGTCCATCTCAACGGGAACACGGCGGTTTTTGCCGATGGTGATAAAGTCAAAACCTGATTCTGTGTTCATGCTCCATGCCATGACTGCATTGCCATCCCCACAACCTTGCTTGACTTGATTCCATATCATCTCACGAACACGTTTGGATAAGTCTCCCACATATACCCCGGCGCGTATTTCCAAAAGCCATACCGCCAGCCGCCCGCGAAGTCTTGGCGGTACGTTTTCAACCACGATGACCAGCATCGCCCAGTTTCTCCTTGTTTGGTATTGCGATAGGAATAGATTCTTTCGGGGGTTTGGGGGGCTCCATAGCTCCTGCGGCCAGAGTCGTTTCAATTGTAGGGATTATTTTACCGAGTAGTTTCGTCTCACGGAACACGTCCCTGCATTTGAGCCTCACATCCCGCTCAGGGTCGCACGGGTTTTTAGCCGCGACCTTGAAAGCGATCGGAATCACGGTGTCGAATTTAAAAAGGTCTGCGATATCATAGACAAAAGACAATGGTTTGCCTGTATGGATGAAACCAACGGCCGGGGCATATCCGGCGGCTAGAATGGCCGCTTCCGTGATGCCATACAGACATGCCGTGGCGGAGCTCACGCATCGGTTTGATATATCGCCGCTTCTCCATTTACTATGGTCATACCTGCGCCCTTTCCAAACGAGACCATAACGTCTGGCCATAAGCTCATACATCTTTTTTACTCTCGCACCTTCAATGCCACGCAACTGTTCCACGCTACGGCGTGTCGGCGGCTCTTCGCCAAACCTGATTGCATACATTTTGCGCACTACTTTCAGGCGGGCGGAATCGTCCAAAGCCAGCTTGGCCTGATATAATAAACGGTCTGACCGCGCTCCACCGGGCTGGCCCGAGGCGTATAGCCTGACTCCAGCTTCGCCAACCCACACGAGTAAACACCCAACCCTGGCGGCGAGAACCGCAGCGGCATGGGATACTCGGCTTCCCGGCTCAAGCATCAAACACGCCACGCTACCGATAGGAATATGGGTTCGCACTCCGTTTTTATCGACAAGGACGAAGGCTCCATCCTGTACGTCGAGTTCCCCTCTTTCAACGAAAAGTACCGAGACCCTCTCTTTCATGGCGATTGGTTTTAGCGGCGGGAGAATATCATTCATATTTTACGAACCATCATCATCCCGCAACCAAACCCCTTGGCTGGACCAATGCCTTCGAACAGCGATTTCAAAAACTTGCCCTGATCGGTAACCTCCAGCAGACCAGTAAAATCAAGGGTGCTAAAGCGTATTGCCGACTTGCCTTTGCCCTTGAAGGAGCTGTGTTGCCTATAGCCGTCCACTCGTACTTCATTATCGTTTATTGAAAATCCATGTTTCCCTGCACGGGCATTGAGCCACTCTATACCCTTGTCTTGCGCGATATTGGCAACAGCTGGCCACTCCTTTCTTGGCTTGCCGCTTTTTCCCAATTCTGTTTTAACCTCCATCACCACATCATGGCGTTTGCCCTTTCCATTCTCTGCCTTCCTTTTTCTAACAGGATTGGCGCGCAGGGTGAACGAGAGGCGCTGTCCGGCATAAAGTTTTGGAGCGTAAAGCTTGGAGTCAATTCCCCAGCTACCGGAACTGTCAACTGGTTCAACGCTGGAGACAATGTAGAAGCGGGGCCAGGCGCCTTCATCATCACGGCGGAAAATAAAATCTCGTTTATCATCCGGCCTACCCTTAAACAGGCTCCATATATTTTGATGTGCAGTGTAGTTATCACCTTGGACAATTCGTGACAAGACGTTGATATCGATTCCACGACGAAGAGTTATTTTGCTTAAATACATACCTACCCCTCCTCTACCCGTTTTTCGCTTGCGTAGTGTTCCTGTCTGTTGTCGAACTGCCAGCGTATCCGGCTTAAAATAACATCACGTCTTGTGTTTGTGTGCTCTGGCTCCATGCCGGCTGATCCCGTGTCGATATCTTCCCAGTAATAAAAAACCGTCTTATTTTTCGGTATGGGTGCGAGGAATTCAGTATCCAGCGGCGGGGCTTTGTCAAACGCGGATTTTATATCTTCCGCCGATACGACTGTGGCGTTTACCGGCAAGGATGCGGGGCACGATTTGCGGCCAAGATATAATGTGAATTCCGGGTTCGCCAATGCTAACGCTATCTCATTTAATGAGTATGGCGCTTCCCCACTCGTCCAGAGACATATCGTGTTAAGAGCGTCGCAATAGTAATCGCGGGTGGAAAGAATAGTGTTCGCGACTTCCGCTGAAAGTTCATCTTTCCTCGTATAATATGTTACTTTGCGTTTTGAGGGCGGAACCTGCGTGGTGTGGTAGTCACGCAATATCGTTCCGGACGCATCGACCCGAACGGCAAGTCCATACGATCTATTCAGTTCAATGTGTTTGTCTTCTTCATCCCGTTTGATTCCCAGGGCGGCTGATATCATGCCGATAATAGCGGATTTGCCGGGATGGGAATGTGTGGGCCTTACCTCGCCCACCGCAATGTCTCCCCAGGACGCCATTGCCCCGTATAATTGAAAGAGCAAGAAGTTCATTTTTTCTCCCCCCCATCCATATCGTCGATACAGCCCTTGATAAAGTCTATTATCTCTTGAAGACTTCCTTCTCCTTTATCAGCGTTCATCACTTTTCTGTCGTTGGCGCATTTCCCATACACTTTGTCCATGTTCTCCATGGTTTTTTCAAGGGCGGCAATAGCGGCCGCCATCATATCGGCTCCGTTGACAGGTTTTAGATAGGATATACTCAAAGAGCGGGGTTGGTTCCCTCCTTTCTCAGCAAGGATATATGAAGTGAACGCCCGTGAGGCGAAACTGTTTTGCTTGCCGGTAGGCGCAATTTTGGCGGCGCATTCCACGAGAGCGGCCAGCGTATTTTTCGCCAGTTCCTTATCACTGCTCAGGTTGTCCACCAGCAATCCGCAGTCTATGCAGATATACAGATAAAAAAGACCGGCGGCGAACTCGGTTTCGCCAATGTGCGCGGCGCCCATATCTTCATTGGCATCGTTAAGATCATCCACGGCGGTGAAGTAATCATCTTCCACCGCCACTTTATGCACGGTGATCGCGTGGGCTACCTGCACTGCCGCCTCGGTGTTGTATTTAGGAGAGCTTGCCAGCATGCGTCCGAACATGGCGATGTCCGCCGCTTTATGTTTTTCCCGGAGAAGTTTCAGGTCGTCATCGGTTGGAGCGGAATCGCCTTCCACTAGTTTATCGACAAGATCAAATATCGCCTTTTCCTCAATCGGGGAGAAATGAGCCAACTGTTCTATTTCCAGACCCTCGGTTGGTTTCTTCTTATTTTCTTTTTTAGACGCGCCAAAAACTCCAGCTATCGCTCGCGCCCATTCCATTGCTTTTTTTTCTTTTACACCTTTTTCGATCAAGGTTTTATATACTTTAATTCCCATTTCCTTTGTGCGTTTACCTATATGCCCCTTCAAAGCTTCTTCAAAAATGTCTGATGTTCGCCATGAGCGTTTATGGCTTTGCGAAGATATTCTAAGGCGGTTCACGCCTCCCATTATCGCGGTTTTTGGACGGCCCAGGTCGTCACGGTTCAAGTTGGACGGGGGGTATGAAGTCAACAAATGCAGTTGAATAAAGCTAGACATAAGAATATTCCTTTCGTTGTTTGTTTTAATCTTCCGACATGGCGAGGGTGTAGTATTCGCGAGCCATGGTTTGTTTTGTTCTGTCGTTCCACCAGTAAATCATGTTGGCAAGGCTAAGCGCGTTTGCCTTGCCATTAAGCTGGCGCACGACACGAACCATGTCTCTATAAAGATCTTCATGGGATTGGCATTTTAAAAGGCGGCGGAACCGGAGGCCCCTTAAACGCGCTCTGTCCGAGCCGTCTTTGGATTGCGCCATCTGTTCGGCAAAAGCTTTTGAGGGATCGTTCTGTTTTACATGGGCAAGGATGCCTGCTGTGGCGGCTAATCCATTTTCATAAACTTTAGAGTGTTTTAAAAGAGCGTATCTGAGACGGTGATACGCAGGGATAAAAATTATTTCGCTGATTTCGCCAGCTCTGCGTAGTTCTGCCCTGTCCCCCCTGTTTTCATCAAGACCTCGCCACCATTCCAATAAAGCTTTACCGGCTTGTGAGTCTTCATTAAACTTCAGGCTTTTTTTATCAGTCATTTTCAGGCCTCCACTGGTTTTTTATTCTTGGCTTTTGTTTTCTTTTCAGGCAAGGGAAGGTCGAGAAGCTCCTTAATCTTGCTTTTGTGATTAAACTTTTCCAGGTTGCGCCTGGCAAGGGATATACGTTTCGGGTCGGAGTCTTCTATGGGGGAGCTTAAGACAATGGTGTCAAATATTTTTATTGACTGGGCGCAAAGGATTTTGTGCCATTTTAGGCGTATGGGCGTGTTGTCTTCATCAGCTTCAAGCGCACTCTTCAAATCAGATAACGTCTCATAAAACGGCGCCTCCGTTTCCTGCCAAAAACTGTTATTGACGAAACCAAAATCTCCTTTTGCATCTTTTGGCCTTTTGAACCATGCATTTTTTATGGCAGAGCTCAAATTACGCCCCACCTCATCAGCGGCAAGGATGAGGCCAGCTACGATTTTTTCATAAATATCCCTGACATCTTTGTGTACATGTATCAAGGGCATGACACCTTCATGCCAGCACCGGGCTTTGTCTTTATTCATATCATAACCATACGCCCAGAGGCGAAAACGGTTTGCGCCGTTTGAGCGATGATTGAAAAATGTGGTCACCACACGGGCCGGTTCTTCCCTTTTTTTCAGGTCGTGGTCGTCGGGCTGAATCAATCCGAGCCAGCGCCGATATTTAACGGCTCCACGGGCATGATCCGGCATGGGAGGCCCTTCATTGTCCCGCTTGTAAGGGGAAAGGGGGTGCATCCAGGAGTCATCATATTGTATTCCGTTAGGCCTGCCATTGTAGTTAGTAATAAGGCTATCAGAATCACTGCCGCAAACTTGGCAATTGCCGGAGGTACCATTTGCAAAATCAATCCATATACGCCTTGGCATTCCCCAGAAAAGATGTTCCGAGGCTGTATCGGAAGACGATATGGGCCTGTCCTTTTTAGCCATTATAAAATTGGCGGTATTGAGCCAGGGGAAAAGATATTTATCATCAGTTTTTTTAACATCCCCATAACCAGACTTAAACGTAACCACAGACAATATGTTTAGTCCCATAGTTTTCCATAAGGTATCACCTAGTATTATTGTTGTAAGCGGCCCCCCTCCCCTGATTGAGGTATAGTGCCCTCTGCCTCCTTCCGGTGAGTTTGTTTGTAGATTAAAAATAGATGCCGCGCAACACTGAATGCACAATCCAGAGGTATTATTTCTTTTGATAAAATGGTCTGTGTTCTTCTTGATGGTTGACGAGCCGGGTGTTTCTATCAATAGCTCATTAATTGAGTCAATCTTAGCTTCATTTTCATTCAATATGGAAATATCCTGCATGAATCTTGGCCCGTCGCCATCGAGGTTGAAGGCGTGTTCCACTTTTGCAAAGTCCTTTTGCAATGTTGCGGGTTTCGGAGGGTTTTCGAACCAATCCCACCAATCGTCCTCTTCTTCTGGAGCTGATGTGGTCTGCATAAGGCCGATCAAAAACTGGATAACGGAGCCGTTAAAATCGGGACGCGGAAAATCGAGAGTGATGATGGGGTCGTCCATATTATCCGTGATCTCAAACGGCCTAATGGTTTCACGTTTACCACTTTTTCTTTTAACAGGTATCCACGCGTCGGTTATAAGATTAAATGCCATCCTGCCCCTCCTCTTTTATAAATTTTATTCCCGTATCCGTAGAATATCTTACCTCAACCTCATCCCCTTCATAATTAACCGCTCTACCAAACCACAACCCGTGTTCATTTTTTTCCAAAACCACAAGAACGCTCCATTTACCTTTATCCGGCATGGTTTCCCTTGCTTGCGCTACCGCCTCTCTCAAACGCGGATCGTCGTAACCTACCTCATCTTTTATCCAATAACTGCGAACGTTCACCTGGCTCATCTCCCACGGAAAATCTCCCGTGTCACACCATGGGCGTAATTGACCACCATCCCAACGAGCCAGCCTAACAGTTGTCTGCAAATCTCCAAGACGAGTTGGCGCTACTGTGTCATCCAGCCATGATTGTTCATATACATAACCTGAATTAATATTCAGACTATTGATTTGGGCCATGCCCCTCCCTGTCATATCCTGGCCCTCGGCGCCGTCGCTACTTTCTTTAAGACTTTCCGATATTTCACTATAGGCGTTTTCGCCATAGACGCTTTCCACCAGATAGCGGGCGTCATCGGGCATAGTCCACCCACCCTGCTTTTTGAGTAGCTTTGCTGTGAGCCATAGCTTGCCATGGTCCGGATAAACAAATGACGCTCCACTAAAATAGCTTTTGTACCACTCCTTCGATACCGTTTCATCAGGGTCTGGGCCATAAATAGCAAGGCATGGCTCGTCACGTTCATCGACAGCGTCTGCCCCCGACAATTTGCTTCCTTTTTTATCCCTGGCATGGCGATGGAGCCTGCCTGCCCGTTGGATAAGAAGGTCTATGGGAGCCAGGTCGGATATCATAACGTCGAAATCAAGGTCCAGCGATTGTTCCACCACCTGGGTGGCTATCAACACTTTCCCACAGCGTATGGACTCATCGCTACTTGAACCAAAACATGCCAATGTTTTCTTTTCAATGTCGAGCCTGTCCCCCATGGCAAACCTCGCGTGAAAGAGCATGATGTCTTTTTTGTCTATACGCTTAAGCAACTGTTCATAAGCTGT
This sequence comes from Nitrospirota bacterium, assembly GCA_024278445.1. Taxonomy (GTDB): domain Bacteria; phylum Nitrospinota_A; class UBA7883; order UBA7883; family JAJRTC01; genus JAJRTC01. The sequence goes on along the minus strand of JAJRTC010000225.1, from coordinate 3,035 downwards.
TAACGCATCTGATACCGTGTTTCTAATCCAACAGACCGACCGGCCCTGGCTAGCTGACGCCACAACATAGTTTTCCGCATCCTCGATTTTATGAAGAAATTGCGCCTTTATTGTTTTTCGTTTTACATCGGAGGTGGATATCGCGCGCTCCTCTTTTTGATCTTTCCCTATATGTGTTATCAAAGGGTAACGAGTGTTTTCAAGATCAACCGGCTTGCTTTTTAATCCTTCGGCAAATGCTTCGGCAAGCTCTTGTCGTGATTTTTTTGACAAGGTGGCAGAGAGCAGAATACAACTGCCCCCCATGCTCGCTTGGAAGGTTAAAAGAGTCCGAAGTAGTGAATGCATATAGCTGTCATAAGCGTGAATTTCATCAACGATCAACACCTTGGATGAAAGACCGAGTAAACGTAGCGATTGATATTTTGATGGCAGAACGGAAAGCAGAGCCTGATCGATAGTGCCGACGCCGACATCGGCAAGTAATGCTTTTTTACGGTTATCGGCTATCCATGATGCGCACTGTGCCGAAGCATCTTCCTCATCCTCACTATATGAAAACTTTGCAATATGACCCTGTGTCAGAATAGATTGCTGAAACTCTTTGGACAGTTTGCTGGAGCCATGAGCAAGGGCAAGGGATGGTGTATTGTCTCCTCTAAAAAGACGTTTATATGTTTTGGCAAGACGCGTATACATTGCGTTGGCGGTCGCCATTGTTGGAAGGGCTATGTATAATCCATCCGCCAAACCCGCCTGCATTATTTTATGGGCCAGTATAATCGCCGTTTCAGTTTTACCTGACCCTGTCAGGTCTTCGATAATAAAGAGCTGTGGATCGCTATTAATTTGACATTTTTGCGCATATTCCTGGGTTGGCCTTAAGCTTGTTACATTATCAAAGAGTTTTATTGCGTCCACCTGCCTGGATGGTCTAGCCGGTAATACGCCTGCATGTTCCACCGCTTTTCGAGCTTTAATCAGGGCAATATTGTTCCAATAATCATCAATTTGCTTTTCATCCGACACATACTTAAAGAAATCGCGATTGGAGCCTATCCAGTCACACAAAGTGGTGAGACCGGCTAAATACCAGGACATAGTTTTTATCTTCTTTCCAGCGTCTTCTGGTATTGGAAGTGTGAGTGAAATATCACTTAGAAAAAGATTTTTTATTTCCTCAATAAACCGGCCAACCGCATCCAAGTCCTTTTGAGAAAACAAACCTGCGTATCCACCTGGCCCACCACTTGCTATTGGTGGTTTTCCATGATGGCCGGTGACAGCCCGCGCTATGTAGCTATAGGAACGTTCCAATTTCCTTTTTTCGGTGTCGGTACTTTGAACGTCTGTACAGATAAAGGAAATCAGGTAATGCTTCCACAGGGCAAAACCATAGCCGGTGTGTGTTGGGCCAATATATCTTTTGTTGCATGTATGGCCTTGCAGTTTGATAAACAAATCTTTATTTAAGTTTTGAAACCTTTCTGAGAATTTTCCAATATCATGTATAGCCAAAAAAAACAAGAATAGTGACAGGGAGGTTCTTTCATCAAACCCAAAAACGCTACAAACATTTCGCTTCAAACGGGGATATTGGTCGAACATGACACTCCCGACAGCCGCAACGTCAAGACCATGGTATGGCAAGAGATGATATCGACCTGTAATATCACCATCTTTATCCGCTTTCCCCCAATACTGAAGCATTGCTACATTCACACAAAATATCCTGATTTAAAGAACATCGGGTTGCCCATCTCATGGCGTAGTGATTCTATACGACTCATTTATAGAACACCCGTTGTCTCAGAATATGAGGCAGTAAAAATATTTTCATATCACCACATCGCCAAATCTCATTTTGCACCGTATTGACGAACAGCCCTTTCAAGCCGAGCGATGACTGCCTTTTGCAATGATTCCGGCGCCAATACCTGAATATCCGGACCATATCGCAAGATGTCCAGGATCAGCTCCCGTGGATCGGAATAGGGAATTTCCAACTCATACTCGCCGTCAACGAAACGACCCTTTTGTTTTGGATGCCATTCTTCATTGGCTATCCAGCGGGATATTATTTTGCGGAATCTTAACACGGCCGTGTTTTTTGGTTTGCCAGCGAAAATGCCGTATGACTCCGAGAAATATTTATCCAGCCTTTCTTCTGGTATGTTTTTGGCCCTCTTTTTCAAAACGCCAGCCTTTTGTATGCGGTCTACGGCAAAACTCCTTAATGCACTACGCAAATGGCAGTACGCGTCTAAATACCAGTTGTCCCGGTAATAGGCCAGACGTTGCGGAGACACCTCCCTATTAGTCAACGAATCCAGCTCGCGTCCGTGATAAGCGATGTTCAAGCGTTTCTTTTGAAGAGCGGAATTCGCGATAATCTGAAATATCTTTTGCGGTACCTTACGGAAAGCCATCTTGAGGATACGAATCCGCTTGCCGACATCGCCTTTCGCGAGATGTTCCGATTCTAGGATTTTGCTAATTCGGTCTTTTAAAGGTGCTATGTGACTGTCCAGCAAACCGGGCTGGACGTTCGACAGCAACTCCTGGCAGGCAAGGAGCGCGTAGATTTCGGAGGCGTTGAACCACAGGCCTGGAAGCTGGTAAGGACGCTCGCCGGTATTTGAGTAATAGTATCCATTTAACGTTCGGTCATATTCGATCGGAGCTCCAAGAAAATCGCGCATGTCTCCAATTATTCTGGCAAATGTTGCGCGGGAGCATTCGAGCTTTTCCTGAATGATTTTACGAGCTACCGGATAGCGGGAATTGCTTAAGACTTTATGAACCTCAAAAATCCGGTCAAAACGATCCATAGGTATCCCCCTAAAAAAAGCCCCATATTCCCTGAAATAATTATACCAGATTGTTCACATCGCATTACGTTTTAAGGCATCGAGCGCACTAAGCTCACCGACCTTCTTCTTGTAAAGATCAAGCTCACGCTCCAACTGTTTCTCACGCGCCGAGGGACGGGAATGCAGGGTTCCCTCGTGAATCTGTTTTTGCCAGCGGTCTAT
>JAJRTC010000224.1 GCA_024278445.1 Nitrospirota bacterium | reverse complement strand
TATAAAAAGAATAAATGTTTTCATAAGCATGAGCTGGATGAGTCTATCCAGTATAACCGGAACATAAACCAGGGGTATCTCAACTGGGCGCTAGACCATAAGCTTATCCGCCGTAACGAGCCTATCATAATGAAAATTTATTCCGAGGTTATGCAAAGGTTTCGTCTTGCGGCAAAAGGTGTGCGCAAAGGAAAACAACCGGCCACGGACGTTCAACGTGAACGGATATTAAAATATTTCGACCCTGTTCCGTTCTGGTATCCGCCGTTGGAGGACTCGACTATTGATACCGGTAAATACACGATTCACGCCATTACACAACGCCCCATGCAGATGTATCACTCGTGGGATTCGCATAATGCGTGGTTGCGCCAGACACTTGGGCAGAACTATCTTTACATAAACCCGATCAAGGCAAAAGAGGTCGGTGTTTCCGACATGGATTGGGTCTGGGTAGAATCGGCCCATGGGAAAATTCGTGTGCAGGCCAAGTTCTCGCAAGCGGTTCAGCCTGACACGGTGTGGACGTGGAACGGTATCGGCAAGCACGCGGGTGCGTGGAACCTGGATACAAAGGCGCACGAGGCGACGCGAGGGTTTTTGTTAAATCATCTCATAACGGAAGAAATTCCGGACGGTGCCGGCGGGCGGGTTTCTAATTACGACCCTATATCGGGGCAGGCCGCCTCGTATGACCTGCGCGCCAAAATATGGAAGGCGGACGAGGAAGGGACGTATCCGACCTTTAAGGCGATTAAACCTGTTGGCGTTCTAAAACGGCCCGACCTTCTCTCGTATAAGGCGCAAGAGGATAAAAAGTGAGCGAGCGTCAAAAACAGCTTGCGCTGGTTATCGATTTAAACAAATGCGTTGGTTGCCACGCCTGCGCCACTAACTGCAAGTCGTGGAACACGTCGGGCCAGTTCGGGCCTCTTCCGGATAAAGCTCCATACGGAGAGGAGCCGGACGGCGTATGGTTCAACCGGGTACAGACCTACGAGGCAGGAACGTTCCCAAACGTTGAAGTCGTCCATTTTCCCAAGTCGTGCCTGCATTGTGTTGATGCGCCATGCGTGAAAGTTTGCCCTACGGGAGCGTCGCACAAGAGGCTGGAGGATGGCATCGTGCTTGTTAACTATGACGATTGCATCGGGTGCAAATATTGTTCGTGGGCATGCCCTTATGGGTGCCGTGAATTTGACGACATTGAAGGCGTGATGAAAAAATGTACACTCTGCGTAGACAGAATATATAACGAAGACCTGCCGATAGCCGAAAGAGAGCCCGCCTGTGTTTTATGTTGCCCTTCCGAAGCTCGTGTTTTTGGCGATGTTAACGATCCGGAATCGAGAGTGTCACGGGCGATACGGGATAACATGGGTTTTAAATTGATGCCGTCAGCCGGAACGAACCCGGCTAACCATTATCTGCCGCGCAGGAAAGTAAAAATAGAGGTCGATACTGCCCGTATACGCGTGAGAAAAAAACCAGCGGCAGATACCGGACGGCGTGAGATGACAGGCGACATGGGTGCCATCGAAGATTTCTCGGCTGGAGGCTAGATAAATGCGCCGTGGGTTAACATTAAAATTTATTCTGCTCTGTTGTACGCTGTTTTTGTTGGAGAACTAAAAAGATGCGGCCTGATTTGTCTATTGTAACCTTAACGGCGCTTGCCGGAATAGGTGAGGGGATTTTTATATTTATCGTTGCGATTGATTCTGAATCTGTTTTTACCGGTGTGCAGGTTCCGCTCCCATCGCTTTTTTTCGGGGCGTTCATGGCTTTAGCCTTTACGGGTCTTGGCACTATCGCCTCGTTTTTTCATCTGCATCATAAAGATCGCGGTACCAAGGCTATCCGGCAGTGGCGGTTTTCATGGTTATCGCGCGAGGCGCTTCTGCTTCCCCTGTTCATGCTGTTCGTTGGCGGCTATATGGCTCTTCTTGTTATCGGTGCGCCTGATTCTTTCAGGCTCATGGCAGGCTTGCTTGGCATTTTCTTCGCTATGGCGTTGGCGTTCTCATCCGGGATGATATATGCCACCATAACTTTTGTTAAGGAGTGGAACTCAGCCTTTACGCCTGTTAACTTTTTCATGATCGGCCTTGCCGTGGGAGGGGCGTGGGCCGTTTTCGTTTTAGAAATTACGGGAGCCGGAAACGCGTATGCTCTCACTGCGCTAAGATTTTCCATAGGCGCTACATTCATCGCGATGATCTTAAAGTTTTTAGCATACCTGAGGAATGCGAACATCTATTCACCCACCGGCGTGGATAGCGCTATCGGCGCAAACCACCCTGACGTTGTTCTAATGGACAAGGGAGCGTGCTATGAGCATTACAACACCAAGGAGTATTATCACAAGCCGTTCAGGGGTCTGCACAGGATAGTGAGGACTTTGGTTGTCGCCACCCTTTTTGTGGCTCCGCTTTTCCTTATGATGAAAGACTACGACTCGATTATTAGTGGAGGTTCCGACACCTTTACCATGGTTGCCGCCGTTATAATGGTTTTAGGAACGTTTGCTGAGCGATGGCTTTTCTTCGCCGAAGGGAACCATATTCAAAACCTTTATTACGGCAACTTTATAAACAAGGGAGGCGTAAACCCTATTCTTGTTAGCAACAAAAACAGCGCCCCTCTGCCGCCTGGTTAATACCGGATAATTTTAAGCTTGCCTACGGGTGAATCCGTATAGTAACTGTTCCCGTCATTGCTTTCATAAACATGCACAACAAGGTCTTGCGTCTTAACGTTCTGCGCAACTGTTTGAACTCTGGGTCTGCCGGTTAATCTTTTATATACCGCAAAAACTTTTTTTACGTAGTTTTTTGTTTCCGGGTATGGTGGCACTCCCTTATGCTTTTTTACCGCCGTTGGGCCTGCGTTATATGCGGCTAGCGCAAGCCTTGTGCTACCAAATTTATCCAGCATGAGTTTTAGATATTTAGAGCCGCCGTTTATGTTCTGTGCCGCGTCGAAAATATTTTTAACTTTCATTTCCGTTGCTGTTTGAGGCATTAACTGCATAAGCCCCTTGGCTCCTTTAGGGGAAATAGCAAAACGATGAAAGCCAGACTCTATCCTGATAACAGATTTTACAAGCATAGGGTCCAGCCCATACTGCAATGCCGCATTTCTGATGAGCGAATCATATCTGCCGGATGGCGATTGAATAAACCTTCTTGCGGTGGCGCCTTTATTGCCGTTGTCGTTAAGGTTATATTGCTTCACCACGTCACGGGCGTCTTTAGGTGATGGGGCCTGATCGGTGAAAAGCAAAACACCGTTTTCATTTTTTACAGCGTAGATATCGGCGATGGCTGAAGGTGCCTGAACAAGACAGATGACAACTGTCAGAGCGTAAGAAATCTTTGGGAAACTGTTTTTAAAGCTCAAATCGCACCATTTGTAAAAACCGGAAACTCTTCGTATCTTACACTGTAACATGTTAAAAGTCAATGGATTGCAACCTCGGGCAGTGTCTTGGTTTGCGTATTATTGTAATGCTGAGCCCATTGGATTCACTTCGTTCACTCAGGGCAGGTTCCGCGAAGCATCTCAAACCCATTATTATTGTGCCGGATGTAATCCGAGATTCTTAGGCTCCGCCTCAGAATGACAACGAACTGAGACACTACCCAACTTCAAAGGAGGCTTAGCAGGCGGTCGATGTCTTCCATGGTGTTGAAAAAATGAGGCGATACCCGCACTCCGCCTCCGCGCTCTATAACGAGTACTTTTTCATTTGTCAGTTTTTTAACGAGCGCCCCGTTCTGCGACGGGTCGGCTGTAGAAAAAATAACTATTCCCGCACGCCCATTTGCGTTTTGTGGCGATAAAATTTTGTAACCCATCCTTGCAAGTTCGTGCCGTAAATGTTCGTTCAGGTTTAATACATGTTCTTCGTTGCGTTCGATTCCTTTTTCCAAAAGCAGCTCTAAAGATGCTTGCAGGCCATATAGTCCAACAAGGTTTGTTGTTCCCTCTTCAAAGCGTCCTGCTGTTTTTTTGATGGTAAAATCTATGTTTGAAAAGTTCAGGTTATCCTCAACGCTGTTCCAGCCCAAACGAGTGAGGTCCAAAAGGTCGAGCCTTGATTCGTCGCAAAAGAAAATGCCTGTTCCCTCAGGGGCGCAAAGCCATTTGTGCCCGCCGCACGATAAAAAGTCTATGCCGAACTCTTTTACATCCATAGGCAAGATTCCCAATGATTGAATAGCATCCACGAAAAATAAAAAGTCCTGGTCGCGTGCCATCTGGCCTAGTGTGGCAAGGTCTACCCTGTATCCTGTAGAGAACTGAACCGATGATATGGCCAGAAGCTTTGTTTTGGGTGTTACATGTTTTATGAGCATGGAAGGGGTTACAATGCCGTCTTTGCTTTCTACTGTGACGATCTTTACACCGAGCCGCTCAAGGTTTAGCCAAGGGTAAACATTCGACGGGAATTCTAAATCGTTTATTATCACCTCGTCCCCTTTTTCCCACCGTATCCCTGAAGCCACGATGGATACGCCGTCTGAGGTGTTTCGTATAAACGCCACTTCTGACGTTTTAGCGCCGGTTATTTTTGCGGCAAGTTTCCGGGTTTGGGCTATGTTGGCAAGCCATGTCGACATATGCAGATAAACGCTCTCAGACTGTTCTAGCAAAAGGGTTGTCATTGCGTCGCGGGCCTGTGCCGGAAGCGGGGCCATGGAGGCGGTGTTCAAAAATGTATACTGCGAGAGCGCCGGAAAACTTTTTCTGATCTTTTCTGATTCGTTTTTGTCGAACATGTGAAATATCCTGAAAAATAAGCTGTTATGGTTGTTGGCAATAGGGTTTACAGCCGGACGATGTATAGTTTACTATAATGGATTAAGGTTTTATACAGAAAGAGGCTAGGTGAAAGCTTTTAAATACGCTGATTTGCACATACACTCTGTCCATTCAGATGGTTCCGACACGCCGGAGAAAATAGTTACAAGGGCGGCCAAGCTTGGGTTCTCTTGCATTTCTATCACGGATCATGACATATGCAGTGGAATTAACGAGGCTGTTGCCGCAGGTGAGAAGTATGGGGTAGAAATACTTCCCGGAATAGAGATTTCTACAGCGCTGGGAGACAAAAGCGTGCATATCCTGGGCTATATGATGGATACTAATAGCCCATATTTGAAGGAAATTTACTCAGAAACCCGCGCCGGACGCCTTGAGAGAATGAAACGTATGGTGGCCAAGATGAACGGACTTGGCTATTCTCTGGACTTACATGAGCTTTTGGAGTTTATCGGCGATGGCACTGTTGGCAGAGGGCTTCTTGGCAGGTTTCTGGTCGAAAAAGGTTATTTCAGGAGCCTTGATGCGGTTTTTGAAAAGTGTTTAGGCGATGATGGCCCGGTTTACGAACCTGTTCCGGTACTGTCTCCTGAGGATGTAATATCTTTGGTGAAAAAAGCCGGCGGTGTAACGTCTTTGGCGCACCCTGGCAGTACTCGTATAGATAACGATATACCGCGCCTTGTAAAGGCCGGCCTTGGCGGGATTGAAGTTTACAACGCCCAGCATACCAGGGATATGGAACTCAGGTATCGGGAACTGGCCGAACAACATGGGCTCCTTGTTACTGGCGGCTCCGATACTCATGGGGCGAAGATGTTTGGAAGACGGCTTGGTGATGTCAAGCTTAACTATGATCATGTAGAGCGGCTTAAGGAAATGGCGGCCATTGCCGCCGCTACGGCCGCATAACCGGAGGTTTTTGTTTTATGAAACTGCGCAAGGAGCTGGTTCACTATCTTTCAGAACAGCTTATAAAAAGCCTGGAAGAGAAAGAACTTATAGACTCAGGTGGCGATGTGGAAGGGGTGGTGGAATCTGTCACCGCCGTTATTGTCGATGATCTGCTGGTGGAGGATGAACTGAACATCGAGGTAAAGGAAATGCTGGAGCAGGTTGGCGAAGAGATGGACAAGTCTAACGTCAACTACCACAGAATGTTCCAGATGGTAAAACAAAAGCTGGTTCGTGAGCGCGGGCTTATTTTATAGCTTAAAGGAGGTTACGTGAGACTGAGCAGGGAGAAGGTCAACCATCTGTCGAAGCTTATACTAAAAGATCTTTTGCAAGATGATCGGGTAGAATTTTATTGCGATGAAAACGATTTAAGGCTTGAAATTGTGGACATTATCAAGAGTGAGCTTGAAGTTGAGGATGAAATAGACGACGCTGTGCGCAGAACGATAGAGTCTTACTCAAAGGATATTCGGGAAGGTACCGACGAGTGGGAAATCCTCTATCACAAGCATTATAACGAAGAAACCAAAAAGCGCAGGGGTATGTCGCTGGGGTAATGAGCTTTTAAATTGGGCGGGCTTGAGTGGCTTCCCTGCTTTTCAGGTGTAATTTATGGATGGGTTTATAGTCTCTCTGCATGTGATTGTAGGGATAACTTTTGCCGTAACCGTTCTTCTCATGCAGGCCGTGGTCGGCCCGGCGATGAGCCGATTACAGGCAGGTGACGCCAAGCAAAAGGCTGTATCGATAATTCAAGGCAGGGCTCAACCTGCTATGGATAGTGCGATAATAATCCAGTCCATAACATCAATTTACCTTATTCATTCTCGTTGGGAAATGATAGGTGCCTCTATGTTGCTTTCTGTCAAAGTGGTAATCGGGGTGGCTGTGCTCATTTTAGCTTCACTTCTTCATTTCTACTGGAGAGGGAAAAAACGAAGGCTCAAAGCTCGCGGTGAAACCGGCAAATTTCAGGCGTTAAGTTCCCGCACACTGTTTTTAGAAAAATTCGTCCCGGCAGGAGCCTGGTTAGCCGTGGTTATGGGAGTTGTGGTAAATCATTTCTAGCGGTTCTCATAAAAAAACCGGACGGCTATGGAGCCCGCCCGGTTTTTTTTATAAAACGTTCTTAGCCGTTACTTCTTCTTTTTAGCGGTTTTTTTCTTTGCCACTTTTTTCTTGGCTACTTTCTTTTTAGCAACTTTCTTTTTGGCCACCTTCTTTTTAGCAACTTTTTTCTTGGCTACTTTCTTTTTAGCAACTTTCTTTTTGGCCACCTTCTTTTTAACGACCTTTTTCTTGGCTACTTTTTTAGTAGCCACTTTCTTTTTAACGACTTTTTTCTTGGCTACCTTCTTCTTAGCTACTTTCTTCTTCGCCGCCATCTGGTTCTCCTTTGTGCTGGTTTTAACTGTTGACGATGACTTCCTCGGTTTAGTTACATTGATGTCCCATGTCGAAAACACAGGATACATCCTCACAAGCTGATTAATCAGGTTCGATGTCTCATTATCCGTTTCAAGGATTAAGCGGCCACCATGCCTCAAACCGGGGCCTTCCGGCCCGGGCTTGAGAACAGCCACCGAGATCGCCTTCCTGAACTTTTCGACGTTCAACCCCGCATAGCGGGAGTAGCGAATAATTTCGAGCAAATTTTCCTTAAGCTCCCTGTCAGGGAAGCGGGAATTCTTGAGCTCCAACTGCACTGGAGTGGAGTTTTTCAATCGGCATCCCCTAAGAGTTTCCGTTTATTTATATGCTACTTATCTCCTAATTATCCAAACAGTAGTCTGATTTTACTTATATTCGACATAAATTGTCAACATTATAGTTACATTTATGTTAATTAGGTGGATTTTTTCTGAATATGTTACCAGCAAATGAAAAGAGCCTTGCCTGGCAAAGTGGCCAGCTCAGGCAACAAGATTTATATATTTCCCCTGAACGGTCATGCGAAGTTCGGTATTTCCAGACGCCTCAACAGGCTTCTCGAAAAGGCCTTGACCGCTACCAAGGTTTGGTAGCCTTACATTGCCTGATGTTTTAAGGGGCGTTACTGGAACATGTGGTGTGGGTGTTATCTGTGACATTGTATTGCCTTCCTTGGGTGAAACCGGGCCTGCAATCCTTTGCAGGCTAATATGAAATTCCTCTTGCCTCTCC
>JAJRTC010000223.1 GCA_024278445.1 Nitrospirota bacterium | reverse complement strand
GACGGTAATCGTGGATGCAAACGACGCAATGGCCATTAAAGGCGACCTTGAAAAAGCAGGCGAGGCAGTGTATGAAATCGGCGAGATAAAAGCCGGCCAAGGGAAAACCGTTTTACTTTAATCAGGTTTCATCTGTGGCTTGCATTACGCCCGGCAGGTCACAGAGGCGTTTTCGTGCTCAAACCTTTCGGCCTTGTTCTACCCCCCCACGGCAGATTACGGGGGCACCTATGTTTTTTATCCCGCGTAAGCCTTGAACGAGCCGAATTGAGCCGATTCGCGTTTAATGTTGGCAGGGTCGTTCATTAGACCCCGGATATAATCTACAACCTCTTTGCTGTCCCATTCGCGCATGCCGTCCGCCTTGGCCACTACGTTTCCGTCAGGGTCTATAATGTAGGTGTATGGCAAGCTCTTTATCCCGTAAAGACGCTGAATCTCCTGATTTTTATCGAGCAGAACAGGGAAACTCATCGCAAGGTCGCTTGCGAAAGTTCTTATTTTTTCGTCAGACAGGTTTTCTATATTAACCGCCAATATCTCAAAATTTTCTTCTTTCAGTTTTTCATAAAGGTTATTGAGCATTGGTATTTCTACAACACAGGGAGCGCACCATGTTGCCCAAAAATTGAGCATAACCCATTTGCCGCGCATGCTGGAGAGAGAAACCATCTCGCCATCAAGCGACGGAAGCGTAAAATCCATCGCCTTGGAAGTCCCCACGGCCAAGGTTTTTGCCTGTTCGTTCGGCTTTCTGGATTCGGCCACCATCCGGTCGACCTCCGAGCTTCCGGCTAAATATCCTAAAGCGGCCACCAAAACAAAAATAGCCGCACTTTTACCTGAAAAAAATTTTCCGTTGTCAGACATGTCTATCCTTTAATATTTCGTTACAGTGCCTAAATTATACCTGACACAAGCCGCATTAGGTTCTGAAAAAAAGCACAACACCGTGATATAATTTGCTCCTATATAAAAACCCTTATTTTTCAGTTGACATATAAAACTCTGATCGTTGAGCAAGGAGACTCTAGATGAACAAGTTTGTTTCTGCCGCAGTGTTCGCATTTCTCGCCCTCACATTAACTTACAATACGGCCAACGCAGGTAAAAGGCCGGTTATGGCGGTTGACGAGTTCAAAAACGATACGTCCGCCGGATGGTGGAAACGGGGAACCGGCAGAGAACTTGCCGGAATGCTTACAAACGAGCTGGCCTCCATGGAGTCGTTCAAAATGGTGGAGCGCAAAAAAGTGAATTCTGTGCTAAGAGAGCAGGATCTTGGCGCATCCGGCAGAATCCGCCCCAAAACGGCGGCAAAAATCGGCAAAATGACGGGCGCACAATATCTCGTGATGGCAACGGTTACATCCTATGAAGAAGACGTATCTGGCGGAGGCGCCGGTTTAAGCTTCGGCGGCATCTCGATAGGCGGAAAAAAGAAAAAAGCCTACATAGCCATCGATCTTCGCGTTGTTAACACGGAGACAGGCGATGTGGACTTCACCAGAACAGTTGAAGCCAACTCTTCGAGCGGCGGCCTCTCAATAGGTTTCTTCAAAGGCGGTTTTGGCGGCACCCTGGGCGGAGAGAAAAAAACACCTGCCGGCAAGGCCATTCGAGCATGCGTAATGGAAATTGCCGAATATCTCGACTGCGCCATGGTCGAGAAAGGAAGTTGCATGGACGACTATCGTGAGAAAGAGAAAAAACGGAGAAAGAAAACCAAAAGCGCGATTAGTTTAGACGACTAATTACGGATGACTTAAAGAAGACCGGCGGACTTTATACTTGAGACCTCTGAAAAACAGCGCCAAGTGTCATTCTGAGCCCGTTCGGTTCACTTCGTTCACTCAGGACAGGCTCCGCGAAGAATCTTGAATCATGAGAATTCATGGTGTTACGAGATTCTTCGTCGCCTGAAGGCTCCTCAGAATGACCGGTTGGTGTTTTTTTTCAAAAGTTTCACTTACAACATAGGTTCACCGGTTTTTTTGTAGTGTGGTACAACCCTTCGATAAGTTCACCATGGCAAAGACTTGTTACGGTAAGCCTATCGAACCATCTCCACCCTCCCCAAAAAAATGTAAGAGGTGGTTGGCGTAGCAGGGTATAATGCGCTTGCTGGACACTCATAATGCAATAGTATATTCTATACATCAAGGTCAGCAATTTAATGTTCTATAGCTAAAAAGAGAGTGAGCATGGCAGGCAAGCATCCCTACATTTCCGGTACAACGGCGCTAATAAAGTGCATTGAAAAATTCAGGAACTCAATGCCACCCGTCATCAATGCAAAAACTCTTCGGAAGCTAAGCCTTGCCTCTAATAATGAATCTTATCTAATTAACATATTAAATTTTTTGAGAATTGTCGGAGATGATGACAAGCCGACTAAAGAGGCATCGACTATATTCAATGCCCATCCTGATGACAAATTTCGAGAAAAGTTTTCATCTTTGGTTAGTAAAGCATACAATGATCTTTTTGACACACATGGGCAAAGTGCGTGGGAACTTAACCTTGATGAGCTTATCTCATATTTTCGTGAAGCTGATCAATCAACAGCGACGGTTGGGCGTTTACAGGCGCGAACTTTTCAAATATTGTCAGATCTTTGCGGGCACGCTAACGCTACTCAGCCAATATCGTCTGTTGTTCTTGCAAAGAAAAAAGGTTCAAGAGCCAAGGCTAAGGCGGCGACGCATAAAAGTAGTATACCTAAAAAGCAAGGCAAAGTAGGTGCGGGTAACGTTTCAGTTAACGATTTTGGGTTAACCGTTCGTATTGAAATTAATTTACCTGTCTCTGATGACAAAAAGACTTATGACAATATTTTTAAGAGTATTCGGGAAAACCTGATAGATGCCTAACCTGCTTGCGCGTTTCGAAACAATTACGCGAGCATCGTCACAGTTTTCTGCGTCTGTTCAAATTCTTGAACAGGACGAAATATCAAAGCTTCACCCATTTGAGATAAAAAATATTCATCCTGCCATTTCGAGGGTGGCTAAGAATTTGTTCGACGATGGATATTGCTCTCAGGCAACCTTTGAAGCCTTTAAGCTTGTTGATAAAGTGGTTCAGAAACTATCAAGCAAACCACAAACTGGTCTTAAATTGATGATGGCTACCTTTGACGAAAATACGCCACTTATCAAACTCACCCCTTGTTCGAACCCTTCTGAAATTGATGAGCAGAAGGGTTTTAAATTTCTCTTCTCTGGTGCTGTTTTAGCGATAAGAAACCCCAGAGGGCATGAAACCGAAATGCGAGATGATCCTGACACCAGTCTGGATCATCTCTCCATTGCATCGACATTATTACGGCGAATTGAAAAGGCAGGATTCGAGATACCTGCTAAAAAAGCAGACTGAAATCTAGTAAGTTGTGAATACCTAGGCACCTAGGTAGCACAACTCGCACGCCTCGCAGGTGTGGCGGAGAGGGTGGGATTACTCAGGCTGGCCGCCGCCAACCTTCGCCCTACGGGTCGGCTTCGCTAACGCTCGCCGCTCAACTCGCTTTCGCTCGTTAGTCGAACCCACGTCTTGTATGTGGGTTCTCATCCCACCGTTTATTAACATTGGCGCTATTCCTTCGGAATCACACCAATATTAGTGGCGGAGAGGGTGGGATTCGAACCCACGGTACGGTTACCCGCACACTGGTTTTCGAGACCAGCTCCTTCAACCAACTCGGACACCTCTCCTTCGCGGCCTCACAGTGTATCACTTTGCAAGCAAAGTAATAAAGGGTTCTTCAAAGCCAATGTAGCCATAACGGGCCGTTACATGTAGAATACCGTATCATGCACACAACAAGCTGACCAACACGTTCTTAAACAAACTGCTAGCTATAATTTAAAATTGCTATGAAACCTCTGGCGCTAGGCATTATAGGGCACCCCATCGGGCACACCCTCTCTCCCCGTATGCACCTTATGGCGGCAAAGTATAACGACATCGCCCTATCCTACAGCGCCTATGACGTATCCCCCAAAAGCCTTGCCCGCGCTATAGACGGCGTTCGCGCCCTTTCAATAGACGGGTTAAACGTCACCGTGCCATATAAAGTGGAAGTTATGGGGCTTTTAGACGAAATATCAGGCACGGCCCGCACAATTGGCGCCGTGAACACAATAGTCCGTAAAGGGGAAATTTTAAAAGGTTACAACACAGATGCCGAAGGCTTTATTAAATCGGTTCGAAAAAACGGTTTAACAGACCCTTACGGCAAAAGCGTTTTTGTTTACGGCGCAGGTGGCGCGGCCAAAGCCGTGGTTACAGCTTTAGCATCAGCCGGAGTGCGCAAGATAACCGTGACGAACCGCACGGAGGCCCGTTCTGTAGAACTTGCCGTTTCGGCGGTTCAAACGGCATCTACAGCCGATGTTGACGTTGCGCTTTATGACTCCAATAAACTGTTTGAATCGGTATCTTCAGCCGATATAATCGTAAATACGACATCTGTAGGCATGGGTGCTTCGGGTGGGTCATTGCCAGGTTTGGAAGGTTTACATGCAGGCCAACTTGTGGTGGATATCGTATACGCGCCGCTAAAAACCGATTTGCTAAAACGTGCGGAAGAAGCGGGGGCAAGGCCTCTCGACGGGTTGTGGATGCTTATATATCAAGGGGCCGAGGCGTTTCGGCTCTGGACGGGAAAACCTTTCCCGATAGACAAGGTCAGAAACGCCATCACGGCTGAGCTGGAACCATAAAATTTTGTTTAAACATCTGGCAGGGTTAGGAGAAAAACTCCATGGCTAAAATCGACGCATTTTTCAAGCTCATGGCGGAACAGGGCGCCTCTGATTTACATATGATATCGGGCCAGCAACCTGTGTTAAGAATTCATGGTGACATGGAACGGGTGAAATACAAAACCATGGAACCTGAAGAGCTTAAGGTGATGCTGTATGAAATCACCCCGGAAGAGAAAGTAAAAGTTTTCGAAGAAACAGGCGACCTTGACTTCGGTTACGAAATACCCGGCCTGGCCCGTTACAGGTGCAACTTTTTTATGCAAAAATATGGCATCGGTGCCGTATTCCGCCAGATACCGAGCGAGATCCTCACCGCCGAACAATTGGGGCTCCCCCCGATATTCAAAAAAATGGCGATGATGGAAAAAGGGCTCGTTTTGGTAACGGGGCCGACGGGTTCCGGTAAATCAACAACTCTCGCAGCAATAATCGACCACGCCAACAAGGTGCGTAAAGACCATATCCTGACGGTTGAAGACCCTATCGAGTTTGTCCACAGGTCACAGGGTTGTATTGTTAACCATCGTGAAGTAGGCACACACACGAAATCGTTCGCCTCGGCGTTGCGCGGTGCG
>JAJRTC010000222.1 GCA_024278445.1 Nitrospirota bacterium | reverse complement strand
TCCATATTTCCTTCATAAGAAGCCTTTTTTGTTTCGCCACGGAACACGCAATGCCATGTTGCAAAAAGTTTTTTAAAAAAATGATTTGAATCTTTTAACGGCTTGCCATAGCAACAGCCAAAACTTATGCACGCAAGCCTTCCGGCCCCCTCTCCAAAAGCATAGGCAACCGAGATAGCGGCAAGTATCGCTACTATAGGAAGATTGTAGGCGATAGAATTTTCTGCAACATTACCTACAAGCGCTATCACTCCAGGAGCAATGACAGTACCCACAAAAACTGAACCGCCAACAGTTAAGGTCGCCTGCTTTCCTTCCACAAGCCAGGCGACAAATCTTGACGCCGGCACGCACACCATCAGAATCATGGCGCAAACGCCGAATGATACTGCGAAGGGGACATGAATAGAGCCTAGAAGAATAAGATAAATAGACACGGAAAGAAGGTAAGCATTAGCAGAGAAAAAGCCGTAGTAAGTTAAGTTCTCGCCCAGCCAAGATCCATTACCCTGTTTTTTAAGGGGCCTGGTTAGCATGATTTGCCATTTTTCTTTTGCAAGGTTTTTAAATCCCCACGCCAGATAAAAGAAAAAAAACAGAGCAAGTAAAAGTATAAACACTTCGCTTAACATGATAGCTAAACCCCTCGATTATTACTTTTGTGGTTACGATTATTTGACAATAGCGATCTCTGATCTCACCGCTACATCCGTTTCTACCATCGCTTTGGAAAAGCCGGATGAAAAACGGCAAACAAGACCCTGCCTCTGTTTATTTTTTACAAGATCTTCAGAAAAATTTGTTTTTCCGCGCTGAAACAAAAGAACGACTGTTGAGCTTCCGGGATGAAACAAGCTTTTAGGTTGACCTTTTGTGAGGAAAGTTCCAAGTTTTACTTTTACGGGAGATTCATAGCGTGTTTCACTATAACATTGCTCAACCCCGCCAATCATTAAGGCCGCTACCTCGATCATGGCAACAAAGCCGGCTTTTGAGCCATCCTGTGCGTTAGTGTCGATAATCGTCACACATCTTTTATTCTTGGAATATGGGGCGGCTATTGTTACTATCGCGCCCGGGTTGCAGGAATGGTAGGCGCCATCAATCTCAGAGAAGGCAACAACCCTGCCTGAGACCGGTGAATGGTTATAATGATATTTTTCCGGTGTAAGCCTGAATATAGCAAAATCACAATCTGTAAAATGGTCATGCCACTCCGAATTTAATGGCCCTAACAGTTCCTCAAGGTCAAAAAATTTTTCTTTAATAAAAAGCAGCGACGTCTCCGTAAGGGAACCGAGCAAAACTCTGGAATCGGCCGGAGAAACGATGGCCGAGATATCAACTGGCATTGGCCTTGTTTCCCAATATCGTATTTTTCGTTCAAAAACTTTCCTTGGGGTATCCAGGTATTTATGGTCGTCCATACATTCTGACATGTCGATCCCCATGCTTTTTATGAAACTTGAGGTAGCATTAAGCTTTACGGCCAGGGGGGCATCGTAAGTTAAGAACCCTAGCAGGCTCGAAAACCTGGCAGATGTAACCGCCTTGAACAATGCGGGCATTCGCTCTCTTACGTCTGAGTAAACAAGGTTTACTATCCTGTCGCCGAAAAGCTGTTCGGTTCTGACCTCCGATGTTTTTCTATCAATATACTGATGCACTGTTTGATTCCTGAGTTTTTTTAGCTTCAGTGCAAGAATCGGCCAACTCCATGTTGTATCCGATGGTTATCAAAACAACGTGAATAAGTTTAGTAATAACCGACAAGGGAGCTCTGTCGTCTACTATCTTTTCCTTTATTGATTCAAGAAATTTGATTCCGCTCCTGGGGCCTGTTATGGTTCGCATGGCTTCGGCATAAGGTTTTGTTTCCGCATAAACTCTGGAGCTTGTCCATACAAGGTCATCACCAAGAAGCTTCAGCGCTTCCGTAACATGTTTTTTGCGTAGAGTTCCCCTATAATACCTTTCGGCTGACATATTGAATTCATCGCCTGAAAGTTTCATGGGGGACGACACCCCTGCTTCGTTTATTATTCCGCGTGTTAGTTTTCCTGCGGCGGAATATTTTTTTGGTTCACACACTCTTCTTTCAAGGCTACGCATTAAATCTTCAAGGCCCAGCAATTCTATGAGGTCGGCCCCGTCTTCTTTTATAGTTTCGATGAGCGCTTTTTGATATTCCAAAGTGTGGCACCTTATATACCCTGGATACCGTAAACTCAGCCGCGCCCGGTTTATTTTTTTTGTTATGTTTCTTAAAAATCTGTTTTGGGTACTTTCCAAAACATAGAATGTTGGCAGTTGTATGGCGGAGCAGAAAAATATCTGGCGTCGCTCGCTTTCCAAAAAAGGGTCGTCCGGTATATGCGCGTGGCTAATCTCGCCTTTTAGAATATATTTATAAGCTAAAGCCGTTAACAAATTTTGCAAGCTTACAGCTTCTCCCATATCCTCGACAAGCCCTTCAAAAAGGCTGTAATACCTCCCTTCAAACCCCGAAAAGCCCATACTCTGGAATTCGCGTAATTTGAACGGAAGATAAAGAGCCATTTTCTCGTCAAAAATCCCCATGTCGAAAAGATCTTTTTTCAGCCGGGAATGGTTCCCCAACTCACCATTTAGAGCTGGGCTCTGGTTTGTGCTCATCAAAGCCAAGGGATAATCTACGAGCCTGAAATCGGGAATGAAATCACCTTTCAAACTGAAAAATGTACTTGCCAACCTATCCACCCATTTAGGGCCGAAAGGGGTTATTGGCTGTGATAGAACTTTCAATTTCGCCTTTTTCTTCCACCTGCGCCAAAGCATCCTTAAATGCGTAGCATCAAGTTCATGTGGCAGGAAGCCTAAAACACTTTCAGGATGAAAGTCTGAAAAGTCCAGCCTGTATGGAGCGGCACTATACAACCCTGAAAACAACGGCAGGAAATGCTCCATTATTTTAATGGCCAGGTCGCCAATCCTTTTTTCATCTCCTGGCGTAAAATCACCCTTACCATCACTCAAAAGAGCGCTCAGTTTGCGGCTACCAAGGCTTACATGGACGCCATTGTTTGCAAGGCTTATATTTGACACTTTTGGAAGGGTCACAAGCCCTCGGCTGATGATCCCCGTTTCTCTCAACTTTAATATGGCGTTTAACTGGCTCCGGGATAATGTTTGATGGCAAAGGGACATGTAGCTATTTTTATCTTCACCATTGTCCCAACCGGAGAGACACGGGCTTAAAAACAACTCACGGTAAAACGAGTCGGAAACGATATCGTTAATATGTTTAAGTCGTGTTGGTGGGTGCGGAGCTGAATAGACAAGCACCTTTTGACCGTTCTTTATCAGCTCGAATTTTCTGTTTGCATACATTGCCAAAAGTTGGGTTAACAGGAAACGTTTTGCAGTTTCCTTTGCCATTTCTTTTCCTATCCCTTTTGCAGGATTCAAATCAACTACATGAAATGACGTTACTTCAGGTGAAGTGTTGTCGTTAAGAAAGTTGCCAAAAAGTTTTTCACCTGTTTCTTTTATAACTCCGGGAAGACCGTCTGAACAGCTAATGGAATCTGCAAGGGCTAACTTAAGCATGTAGCTAACTGGCAATCTGAGGAATTCTTTTCCACCCTGACGTAGCTGAAAATTGCCCACGTCACTTCTCTCTGGCCCAGCCGGGTTCTTTTTATTTGCCAGCATATCGTTTTTAAATATGCGTCG
>JAJRTC010000221.1 GCA_024278445.1 Nitrospirota bacterium | reverse complement strand
TTTGTAAAAAAAATGTTCTTTATCTGCACCGCCAGATTTTTTCGCAGTTTGTGATGACGCCCAGCCTGTGTAATATATCGCGCCTGCCATAAGTGTTGTTACCGTTACGCAAATTAACGCGCCAACCCATAGCGATAAAAATTCTGTGTTAAAGGCGGGCCAGTCGCCCGTTACGCCGGCTTTTAAGGCATTGGTCATCATGCTGGATGGCAACCATTCATAGTCTGGCGCTTTAAGCTTTTCCACGAACTCTATAATTTTAGAGTCGGCCACGTCTTTGCCGATAAATTTTTCAGGTTGCATAAACCTGAGGTAAAGAACAATACCTGCCAGAAAAATAACCCCGACAAACGACATAACCTGATATGCCTTCCTTACGGGGAAAAAGCGGGCGAGCGTCATGGTTATCATTATCCCGATGCCAGCAGGTATCAGGAGAAACGGGAGAATAAGAAAGGGCAGGGCCACGTAGTATTTCCATCCGGCATAAAAGACGTTTCCGTATGCCACAAAAACCGGCAGGGAAAAAAGGAGCGGCATCCATGAGGAATTGTATGTTGTGAGTATGAACTTTGAAAGAAAAACGCTTCTGATCGGTATCGGGGAGGAAATAATAAAGTCTAAGTCGCGCGACATGTAAAGCGTGGATATCGCCGCCACGATGTTTGAGAAAACAAGCATCGAGAAAATTGTAAGGCAGAGCAGGTTTAAAATCTGCACAATGAGAATTTCCCCTACATCAAGAGGAAGTTCGTTGAAATAAGCAAGTATCCTGTGAAAAAAAAGATAGTCGCCAACCACAAATAACGACGCCATAACCAAAACAGCGCCATATTTAAAAAGCCCGCGCCTGCCGGAACGTGTGGCTGTGTTGATTGCAAGGCGAAACCTTGTTTTTTGAAGTAGCGCCAAGTTAGAAGAAATCATGTGCAGACTCTATCCAGACGGGTTATATGTCTATCAGTATGATTCTGTACTAACTTCTTGTTCCTTGCAAACTATAAAGTTGGTTGGTAAACTTGTTCCTGCTTGACTTATGCAAAGAATGCCCCTCCCCATAACTTAACTGTAATAAAGATCATTTATGTGTATAAAAACAGGCTTTTTGTGTGACAGAATCGGCGCTCACCGTTTTGCGTCTTTTCTGGTTTTTGTCGCGCTTATGTTTGCCCTTACGCCATCCGTTTCAAGGGCCGACTATCACGGTGTGATAGAAAAGGGGTGGGAAGACCGTATGCGACAGGGTATCTTTTATGTGGCAAACTCAGAGTTTGAGCGGGGACTTGCCGTATTTGACGAATATATAAAAGCGTTTCCCCAAAACCCTGGCGGATACTTTTTTTATGCCGCCGCCGTGCAGGAAAAAATTCAGAAATTTAACAAGACCAACGAGTTCCACCGGTTTTTTAAATATGCCAAAAAATGTAAAAAAGTCTGCCGAAAAAATCTTGAAAAAGACCCTGACGACATAATCGCAAAACTTTATCTTGGCGGCATTCATGGCTATATCGGGTTGATAGAGGTGAAAAGGCGCAACATGATGAGAGCCTTTATTAACGGTGTTGACGCCAGAAAAGCGTTGGAAGAAGTTGTAAAAAAACGTCCTGAAATACCAGATACATATTTTGGTCTTGGCTTGCTTTACTATTTTGCCAGCAGGAGCGCTCAAAAAGAGGGTGGGATGCAAGGATGGTTTGTTCGCAAGTTTATATTGCACGGAGAAGATATGCGGAAGGAAGGAATAGAAGCCACCTTGAAATCTATCGAGGAAAACGCTCTGGCAAAAGACTATGCAAGAGCTTCCCTTATGTGGATGAGGTTTTATGAGGGCGACTATGAAAAATCCGGGCGTATGGCAAAACTTATGGCTAACCTCTATCCGAGAGACAATTCGTCGCGCTGGGTGTTGGCAAGGCTTGCGCTAATGAAAAACGATTGCGCCGGGGCTGTGAAGTTTCTTGGTCAAATAGATGAAATAAATACGACATTAGGACAGACAGCCAAAGATTATCCGGGAGTTACGATAGCCCAAAAAATGGCTGGTCAGTGCGAAATGATAAAAAAGGAAGAGTGGAGCCTTGCCAAAAAGCTGAACGTCGAAGTGGAAGATTGGTTAAACGGCAAGCCTGTTGTTACCATCGAGTATCAGAACGAAAAAGATCTTTTGGCCTATTGGAAAAAAGAAAACCGCCGGATTGAACACGCAATCAAGGGTAAAGCCAACCTCACAGCCGACAGGAAGCACAACTAAACGGTTCTTTGAGATATATTCCGTTTAGGGTCGAGGGCGTCGCGCAATCCATCGCCTAAAAAGTTTACGCCCATCACCACCAGCATGAGGGCTAAACCTGGAAAAATTGTGAGGTGCGGCGCGATTAGCAAAAACTGGCGACCTTCAGAGAGCATCGCCCCCCAGCTTGGCGTTGGTGCCTGCACACCAAGCCCCAAAAAGCTTAAACCGGCTTCGGCCACGATGGCGGACGCGATCCCGAACGTGGCCTCCACGATTATAGGTGCCATGATGTTGGGAAGAAGATGAAAAAATACGATGCGCGGGGTGCCTGCTCCAAGAGATTCTGCGGCAGTAACATATTCGCGTTCCCTAAGTGACAGTACCTGGCCGCGGGCGAGCCTCGCGAAACTTGTCCAGCCCATGATAGATAGTGCCACTATGACGTTTGTAAGGCTCGGCCCTAAAATTGCCATAACGGAGATGGCAAGCAATATGCCGGGGAACGCGAAGAAAACGTCGCAAAGCCGCATAACGAAGCTGTCTACCCTGCCACCGATATATCCCGCCACGGCTCCCAAAAGTGTTCCGATAACAAAGGAGATTGAAACGGTAACAAAACCGACTAACAGCGAAACCCTGGAGCCGTATATTATCCTGCTTAAAATATCTCTGCCCAACCTGTCTTGACCCAGGAAATGATTTGCATCCGGCCCATTCAAGCCTTCGTAAAGGTTTTGTTCAAGCGGCCCTGAAGGTGCGACCAGCGGAGCAAAAACTGCAATGGCAATAAACCCTATCGTGAGAAATGCGCCAAGTTTTAGTGCAAACGGAACGGTTCTCATTTTTGCCGCACCCTTGGGTCTATCACGGTGTAGAGAACGTCTACCACAAGATTAACCAAAACATACGACAAAGCTATGGTAAGCACGCATCCTTGCGTTAACGGATAGTCGCGGGCGTTTATAGCCTGTATCGTGAGCCTCCCTATACCGGGCCATGCGAAGATCGTCTCGGTGATGATAGCTCCGGCCAACAGTGCGCCTAGTTGAAGCCCGGCCACCGTCACCACCGGGATAAGGGCGTTTGATAGCGCGTGCCTGAAAAGTATCACACGTTCCTTCACACCTTTTGCCCGTGCCGTGGTTATAAAATCTTCGTTCAGCGCTTCTATGACGGATGATCTTGCGAGGCGCGAGAGTATCGCCGCCATCGCCGTACCTAGCGTTACAGACGGCAACACGAGGCTATCCAACCCGCCACGGCCAGACACGGGGAACCATTGCAGTTCAATACCGAAAACAAGAATCAGCAGTGGGCCTATGCAAAAACTTGGTATCGACACGCCTATGAGCGACACGGCCATCGCACCGTTGTCTATCGCCGTATCTTTTCGAGCCGCCGCGATGACACCAAGCGGCACGGCTATTATTATGGCAAGAAACATAGACGATAGCGCAAGTTGCGCCGTAGCTGAGTATCGCTCCTTTATAGATTCTGTTACGCTTCGTTTTGTGTATAGCGAATTACCAAGATCGCCATGTGCAAGCTTTCCCAGGAAGGAAAAATATTGCTCCAGTATGGGGCGGTCTAACCCCAACTCGCGGCGAAGCTCTTCCTTGTCTGCGGCCTGTGCCGTTTCGCCCAGCATTATCTCCACCGGGTCGCCGGGGGTTAAGTGGATAATAAGGAAAACAAGCGTCACAACGCCTAGCGCCACGGGTATTACAGATAAAAGCCGGTTTAATATAAAAGCTTTCATTTAATCGTTACGTTTTTAAGCGATTTTAAATTCTCGTCCGGAGCTAATGTAAAGCCCGTTATTCTTTTATTCATTACCGCAACGTTAACAGAATACCAAAGTGAGACGTATGGCAAATCATTCGCCAATATCTTTTGCGCCTTTGAGTATACATCCCGGCGCTCGCCGCCGAACGTTACTGCCCCCATCTCTGTGAGTTTGTCTATTTCAAGGTTTCTGTATCGTCCCCGGTTTGCGCCGCCTGGCGGCATGGAGGAGGAATGGAAGATATATTTAAATATGTCAGGGTCGGCTATTCCTACCCACGTCAGGGAATACATCTGGAAGTTCCCCTTTTTTATGTCGGCGTAGAATGTTCCCCACTCGTATGAGCGTATATCTATCCCTATTCCGGCTTCCGACAACTGCCACTGGAAAACTTCCGCTATTCTTTTGCGAAGTTCGTTTTGTGACGTGCTGTATCGCAAGGTAAACCGTTTTTGCGGCCCGTCGCCATCCGGGTCTTTATAACCTGCCTCGTCCAGAATCTTTTTAGCCTTTTCAAGATTGCGTTTATATGTTTTAACATCCCCTTCATAAAACCTTGACGCAGGCGATATCGGCCCCGTGGCAGGTTGTGCCAGCCCTTTCAATATGTGCTCTATTATGCTTTTTCTGTCTATGGCAAGGGCAATGGCCTCACGCACGTTTTTATCGCCTGTCAGCGCGTCTTCCATGTTAAAACCGAGATACGAATAGTTGGTGCCAAGCTGTGTGACTACCTTCAGGTTCTCGTTTTTACGAAACCGTGGCAGGAGGTCTGGCGTTATAGGGTTCATAATCGTATGTACGGCCCCACGTTCAAGCTCCAGTGTTCGCACAGTTTCGTCCGGCACGATTTTGAAAATTACACCGTCAAGATTTGGCACCCCTTCAAAATAATCTTTATGTTTCACAAAGACCAGTTGCTCGTCGCGCTTATATTTAACAAGCTTGAAAGGGCCGGTTCCTATAGGGTGTTCCGTTGCCGTTTCTGTTCCCTTTTTTACTATGGCAAAAGTTAACGACCCTAAAAACGGCGCGTTTTTTTCTTTTAAATTGAAAATTACGGTATGGTCGTCGGGTGTTTCTATCGATTCTATAACCTTGAACGTGCCTCGATGGGGCGACTTGTTGGCAGGGTTCAGCACAAAATCATAAACCGCCTTCACGTCTGCCGATGTGAAACTTGAGCCATCATGAAATTTTACGTTTTTGCGCAGATGAAAAACGTATTTAAGCTTATCTTTTATCTCCCAGCTTTCCGCAAGGTCAGGCAGGATCGAAAAATCTTCTTTCCGTTTTACAAGCCCGTTAAAGAGCAGGTCGAAAGCTTTAGACGAGGCCGCGTCTGTGGCAAGCCTTGGGTCGAGCATGGCCGGTCCCGTTTCCACACCTATAACAAACGTGTTAGGCGGAACCTCTTCCGCTCGATGACAGGCGGATATCAGTGCGAGCAGTATGAAAACGGCAAGCTTGCGCCATTTTGTCATCGATGGGCGGCCTTGAGCCCTATGTCTTTGCGATAGTAAAAACCATCCCATCCTATTTTTGCAACGGCCCTGTATGCCGTGTCGATAGCTTCCGGCACGGTGTCGCCGGTCGCCGTAACACCGAGGACGCGTCCGCCGGACGTTACAACCTCGTTACCCAGGATTTTTGTGCCTGCGTGGAACACCGTTACGTTCCCTAATTCACCCGCCTCTTTTAAGCCGTGTATCGTTTTCCCTTTTTCGTATGAGCCGGGATATCCGCCAGCCGCCAT
>JAJRTC010000220.1 GCA_024278445.1 Nitrospirota bacterium | reverse complement strand
TGCCTTGCGACATGATCCCCCGCAATTTTCGCGGTTTTAGGTTAGCCACCACTACAACGGTTTTGCCGACCAGTTCTTCTGGCGCATAGCTTAGCGCAATACCTGCCACCACTATCCGCTCCTCCCCGGCAAGGTTGAGCGTCAGCTTCAGCAGTTTATCGGCTTTTTCAACCTTCTCGGCTGTAATAACTTTGGCCGTTCTCAAGTCTACCTTCAGGAAATCGTCAAACTCAATCCCCTCATCTTTTTTGTTCTCTGTTTTCGATGTTTTAACATCGGTCGATGCCTCAACACCTTTTGTTGCTTCAATCAGTTCCTCTATAGGTTTCATTTCTATCCTGTTTTTTAGGCGTTCAAACTTGCCTATCTGATGATTTTCCAACAGACTTTCTGAATCTGACCATGTAAACGGCTCTATGTTAAGAATTCTTTCAACTTTTTCCGCAAATTTTGGCGTAACAGGTTTTAAATAAAGCGTTATCAGCCGAAAAGCGTTTATCCCGGCGGTCAAAACCTCCCTTTGCCGTTCAGGCTCGTCCTTTAGCCCCCACGGCGCGGTACGGTCTATGAACTCGTTAGCGACGTCTGCCATAGCCACTATCTTCTTTATAGCTTGCGAAAACTCACACGAATCGTATAGCTTGAAAATCTCGTCTGAAACGCCTCTCATTTCGTCCAGCATCGCTTTTTCGGACGGGCCGATAACCCCTATTTTGTTTTCGAGAGCCTTGTTTTTATTAAGTATGCTGATTGTCCGCGAGCCGAGATTTGCTATCTTGTTGACCAACTCGGCATTAACGCGAAACAAAAAATCCTGAAAGTTAAGATCAAGGTCGCCTATCGAGTTTTTCAGTTTGCCTGCGTAGTAATAACGGAGGCACTCAGGGTCGAGACGCTTAAGATAGTCGCGTGCAAGTATAAACGTGCCTTTAGATTTAGACATTTTTTCGCCGTTTACGGTTAGAAACCCGTGAACATGGATTTTAGCCGGTAGTTTAAAACCTGCACCTTTGAGCATAGGAATCCAGAACAGCGTGTGAAAATACATTATGTCCTTGCCGATAAAATGATGTATCTCGGTTCCATCCCCACCCCACAACGTTTGCAGGTTCCTGCCGTTTTTTTCCGCCCAGTTTTGAGCGGAAGCTATATAACCCACAGGCGCGTCGAGCCAAACGTAAAAGTATTTATTCTCTTCGCCAGGTATTTTGAAACCGAAATATGGGCCGTCGCGAGAGATATCCCAGTCTTTCAACCCTTCCTTCACCCATGTATTAAGGAAGTTTTTCACCTCGTCCTGCAAGGCGTCTCCTTCCATAAACTCTTTTAACGTCTCGGCAAAATTCGAGACTTCAAAAAAATAGTGTGACGAAACCTTTCTAACGGGCGTTTGCCCGCAGATGGAACATTTTGGTTTTTTGAGGTCGGTTGAAGAATAGTGTGACCCACAGGCGTCGCAGGCATCGCCATATTGATCGTCGGAACCGCACTTGGGGCATTCTCCGCGAACAAACCTGTCTGGCAGGAACATTTTGTCATTCTCGCAATAAGCCTGTTCCACGTCACGAACGGTAATATGCCCGCTATTTTTAAGTTTTAAGAAAATTTCCTCGGAGAGGAGCCTGTTTTCCTCGGAATTCGTAGAGTGATAATTGTCAAATTCTATAAAAAAGTCGGCAAAATCTTCCTGATGCTCCTTATTGTAACGCTCAATTACCGCCTCAGGCGTTGTTCCCTCATTTTTTGCCCGTATCATAATAGGTGCGCCATGCGTATCGTCGGCACAAAAATAAAGAGCGTTAACACCTTTCATTTTCTGGGCTCGGACAAAGATATCAGTTTGAATATATTCAACTAAATGGCCTAAGTGGATGGAGCCGTTGGCATATGGCAACGCCGCAGTTACTATCTTTATACTGTCGTTATGTTCGCTCATTTACATTCTCAAAAATGAAAAAATATTCCATAAATTTAAAAATAGGTATTGTATCACGATGCTACTGCGTGTATATTATGTGGGCTGTATCAAGTGGCGGCAAACAAAAAATCGTATTTTTAGCAAGTTTTAATGAGGGGCAGTGTTCCAATGCAGTTTTTCCTGCGGATCGCTTTATTATTGGCGGCAAGTCTCGTTTTTACATTTTCCGGGCCATTAAACGCCTCGGCAATGGACGTGAAAGTAAAATTGAACCCGAACGGGTTCACATCCAGTAAAGTGTGCGCCGAGTGCCACACCCAGATATATTCTAACTGGAAAGATTCAATGCACTCGCGGGCGACGTCTGACCCTATCTTCCGCGCCTCCTACTATGAGGCCCACTACAAAAGTGGCGGCAAGGCAAGAGACCTGTGCCTGAGATGCCATGCGCCTACAACAAAAATAACCAAGGAATATAACCTGGACGGCAAAATCACCTCGGAAGGCTTAACATGCGACTTCTGCCACAGCCTCAAGGCAATAGATATGAAGGAAGACTTTCCTTTTGTCCTTGATATAGGAACGGTAAAATATGGCCCCAACAAGAAGGGGTCAGACGCCAAGATTCACACCATAATGAAGTCAAAAATCCACACAAGCGCAAGGCTTTGCGCCTCGTGCCATGAGTATCGCCCAAACGGTGTCGCCGTTATGTCAACTTATTCTGAATGGCAAAACGGGCCTTATGCCTTGGAAGGTATCCCGTGCCAGCGTTGCCACATGCCTGAAGTAGAAGGCGAAATCGCCATCGGCGTCACCGCTGACCGTGGCAAAAAAGTGTATAGCCACAAATTAGCCGGCGGGCACTCTGTGGTACAGCTCAAAAAAGCCTTAACTTTAGAAATTGCAAGCGTGCAAAGAGCCGGTGGAATGATGACCGTTATGGCTAACGTAACAAACTCAGGCTCCGGCCACAGAGTTCCCACAGGAATTCCGACACGTAAACTTATCCTTCACTGCAAGGTCACGCTCACGAACGGCAAAACCTTTATGGAAAAGAAAGTTTACGAAAAAGTCCTTTTTGACAAGGACGGAAACGAACTCACCAATGACGCCGACATTATGATGGGTCTTGGTGATTCCATAGTTAAGGACAACCGCATCTACCCTAGAGAAACACGGTCCGAGCGGTTTACATTTAACATACCGGACAGGGAAGAGGCCTCTATATCCTTGTGGGTTGACTACCTGTATCAGCCAAAGGTGATTCAGGACATGGAAATGCGCGTAGAGATGGGCCGGGCCGAGACGATATCCCATCCTGGAGGCAACAAACGATGAGCGTTGGAGAAAATACAGAAAGCCCATCCTCTAACGAGGATACAAGACGCTGGTTTTTGAACGCCATGATCTCCTTCTTTGGCGCGGTTACCGCACTTGGTGTGGCATATCCGGTTGGGATGTATCTGTGGCCTCGCGAGAGAAAGGTAAAGGGTGGCGGGAAACGCTCCATGAAAATCCCGCTAAACGATATACATGTAGGTGGTGCCAAGTTTATCCGGTTTCTTAACAAACCGACCGTTGTTCTGCGCCCATCTGAGACACAGGTTTCGGCCCTCTCGGCCATATGCACACATTTGGGGTGCGTCGTGAAATTTAAAGAAGCATCAGGCGAGCTTCAGTGCCCATGCCACGGCGGGCGGTTTGACTCGAGCGGCAAGGTTTTAGGCGGCCCTCCGCCAGCTCCGCTTGTGAGTTTCCCCGTTCGGATAGACGGCGAGTATATAGTTGTGGAGGAAGCATAGAAAAGATGGAAAAAGAGACTCTTGTTTTTGGCCCGGTAAAAATAACAAACAAATACCTTATACAGGGCTTCAACCTGATAAACGACAGGTTCGGCATTAAAGAACTCCTGGACGACGAGGTTTTTGAAAAAATCGCTCCGGGGCACCTTGGCCTCTGGTCCTGTTTTGGCGGCATCAGCTTTTTTATATTCATGATGCAGGTCGTTACGGGCCTTCTTCTCATGATCTACTACCAACCGAACATAGACGTGGCTCATGCTTCTATTACAAAAATAATGAACGAGGTTCCTTTCGGCTGGCTTATGAGAGGAATGCATGCATGGGGCGCTAACCTCATGATCGTTACGATCCTCATTCATATGTCCAAAATATATGTAAGTGGCATTTATAAAGCTCCGCGCGAGCTAAACTGGATCGTAGGAGTGCATCTGTTTCTTCTTACAACGGGCTTGGCGTTCTCAGGATATCTTCTTCCGTGGACACAGCTCGCATATTGGGCAACCGTTGTTGGAACCGAGACACCGGCCGCAGTTCCTTATATAGGCGAATATATCAGATATGCGATGCGCGGAGGCGAAGAGATCGGCCAGGTTACACTGACACGCTTCTTCGCCATACATGTTTGTATTCTTCCGCTCGTAACCGCTGGCGCAATTGGTGCCCATCTGGTGCAAATACGCAGGCAGGGCATTGCAGGGCCCTGTTAATTTTGGAGTGTAATTAGATTATGGCTCACGCGACGAAGTTTACCAAAAAGAAAGAATGTGAAGTTAAGGCGATCCCTTACGAGGAAAAAAAACGCCTTGTAAGAGAAGGGAAAGCTCACTGGTTCTTTCCGCACCACATAGTAGAGCAGATGGTTATCTGCATGACTATCATAATGATAATGGTGACGCTCTCCACCCTTTTTCCGGCTCATTTAGGCCCGATGGCGGACCCGTTCGATACTCCGGCCCACATTAAACCGGAGTGGTATTTTCTTCCGGCTTTTTACACATTGAAGTTTGCCCAATACTTTGAGTTTCTTGGCGCATGGGCTCCAAAACTGCTTGGAATAGTGATACAGGGGATAGCTGTAACCCTCCTTATATTTGTACCTATTCTCGATATGGGTGGAGCCGAGCGACGCCCTTCCAGGCGGCCAATCGCCATGATTCTGGGAGGAGTTGGCGTTTTCCTGACGTTGCTTTTCGGGTTCTTAGGACATATAGCTTAAGCCGGGGCCGCCTATACGGGTGCGGGTAACGGTGCTACACGCATTAATTAATTCCTCCTTATTTCGCAGGGCCTATACGGGTGCGGGTGACGGATGCAACAGGCAACAAGGTATACAGGGTTATAAATACACCACTGGCAGGCCGGGGGGCCTAGCCTGCCAAATATCATATGATAAAGGGACACAGGTTAAAATAGCGCAGGGCTAGCAGGTTGCTGAAAAAGTCGTTCAAACTGTCATTCTGAGGAGCCGCAGGTAACGAAGAATCTCATAACACTATTAATATCAACGGTTGAGATTCTTAGCGGAGCCTGTCCTGAGTGAACGAAGTGAATCGAACGGGCTCAGAATGACAACTCAAAATAGTTTTTCAGCACCCTGCTAGTGTATAAGCGAGAGAAACTCCTGCCTTGTTCGCGGGTCGTTTTTAAAGCCACCTAACATAGACGAGGTAATGGTAACGGAGTTTTGCTTCTCAACACCCCTCATCGCCATGCAAAGGTGCAAAGCCTCTATAACCACGGCGACACCGCGCGGCTTTAACCCGTTTTGCAAAGCGTGCGCTATCTGGTTTGTAAGCCGCTCCTGCACCTGAAGGCGCCTCGCAAAAACCTCTATGATTCTGGGAATTTTGGAGAGCCCTATTATTTTGCCATTGGGGATATAGGCTACATGGGCCTTACCGTAAAAAGGGAGCATGTGATGCTCGCAAAGTGAAAAAATGTCTATATCCTTAACGATCACCATCTCGTCGCAGGTTTCATTAAAAACGGCGCTTTCGATTAGATGCCCCACGTCCATCTTGTAACCGCTGGTTAAGTAGCTCAACGATTTTTCAACCCTGTTCGGTGTTTCAAGAAGGCCCTCGCGCTCAGGATCTTCGCCTATTTTCAGTAAAAGCTCTTTTATTATCTTTTCCATTTGCCCTCCGGCATAAGAATAGGTTTTGGCGCAGGCGAGTTATATTGCCCAAAGCCGCTTTTAGTAGTTTGGGGGCCCCTTTTGCGAGAAGCTTATAAACGGGGCAAAATTTTTAGGCGGTAGATTGGTTGTCTACAACTTGTTTGAAATACTTGCCGGCTTTAAAGCGCACAACTTTTCTGGCAGATATTTCTGCTTCCTCGCCGGTTTTTGGATTGCGGCCTATACGCTGGTTTTTCACCCTGGTTTGAAAAGAACCGAACCTTCGCAAGATAACAGATTCATCTTTGCCCAAGGCTTCTTTCATAAGAGCGATGATTGTTTCAACCGCAGTATCGGCGTCTTGTTTTGGCAAGCCGGTTTTTTCTGCAACACGGTTGATAATGTCAATCTTGGTCATGGCTCCACTCTCCTAGATATTCCACTATTTCCGTTAAAGGATAATCGTCCACCACAATTATTACTAACTATAACCCAAAAAAAAAGCTTTTACCAAGAAAAATAATCACTTACCAGCCTGCATGGTTTTGCCAAGACATCTGTCCATCCATGCCAGATATTTTTCCGACCCACTGTCTATAGAAATTGAGATTACTTCCGGCGTTGAATAGGAGTGAAGTTTTTCCACGTGAGCTATGAGCCGCTTAAGGTTTTTGTCGTCCGTTTTTGCTATAAGAAAAGTTTCATTATCATTGCAGACCTTCCCCTCCCAACGATAAACAGACCTTATGGAAGGGATGATATTAACGCAAGTAGCAAGGCCCTCTTCCACAAGAGATGTTGCTATTTTTTCCGCTTCCTCCAGGCTACCTGCCGTGATAAACACAACTTTTTTATCTGTTTTGCTCATTTTTTACTTCCTGCCAACGCCGTTAACCCGTATCCAAAATAAAATTCAACAAGCCCGGCAAAACCCCATTTCAACATTATGCCGCTTTTCCCGTCCTGGTTAAAATAAGCGAAAATAGCAAAAGCCGCCATTCCCATTCCTATAAGCTGAAGCGCTCTGCCAATATAAAAAATGACGGTCTTGAACATTCTTACGGGGCCTCTCCTATAAGGTCGTAATCTGTGGCACCTGTAATGCGCACCGGAACGATAGAGCCGGAATCAACTTCAACCGCGTCTAAAATAACAACCCCGTCAACCTCCGGAGCCTGGGTTTTGATCCTGCCCGTTAAAAGATTTTCATCAGGATCAACGCCATCTACAAGAACGTCCAGCGTTAAACCGATTTTTTCTTTTAAATTTTCCTCGGAAATTTTTCTCTGCGCATCCATCAGCCGCTCAAGACGATCTTCGGCCACGTCGTCATCCACTCTGCCTGGCAAAAGAAACGCTGAAGTTCCTTCCTCAGGTGAATAGGTAAACGCCCCCACATGATCGAGTTTTGCATCTTCAAGGAACTCTAAAAGCTCCTCAAAATGTTCTTCCGTTTCGCCGGGGAACCCAAGTATGAAAGAAGAGCGGATGGCGGCGTCCGGTATTTGAGACCTTATACGCCTTACAAGGCCGCGTATCAAACTTCCGGTTTCGGGTCTTTTCATGCTTTTTAAAACGACGTTCGAGATGTGCTGGAAGGGTATGTCGAAATAAGGGACTACCTTTTCCTCTACGGCAAAAACGTCAAGCAGGCGGTCAGTTACAAGAGCAGGATACAGATACATAACCCGTATCCATGCAAGGCCGGCAATTTTGCCCAATTTCTTTAAAAGCCGTAAAAGCCCGTCACTCTCCCTTATGTCCGCGCCGTAAAGCGAGCTGTCTTGCGCCACAAGAATTATCTCTTTTACGCCCTGCGTAGCCAGTTGCACGGCCTCGGCCACAACATCTTTTATCGCACGGCTTTTATATGGCCCGCGTATGGCGGGAATAGAGCAAAACGAGCATGTGTTAGAACAGCCTTCCGATATCTTAAGATATGCCCAGTAAGGCGAAGTCGTGATGATCCGGGAAAGTTTATCAGGGTCAGGATAGGTTTCGGCGGCCCCGCCCCCCACTTCTTTTACAATTGTTTCAAGCTCATCTACACCATATAAAAAATCGATCTCCGGAATAAGTTTTTTAATTTCATCCCTGTGTCGCTCCGACAGGCATCCCATAACGGCAAGTTTTACGTTTTTACGCGTTTCCTTCTCCTTTGCGAGCGAGAGGATGCGGTCTATCGATTCTTCTTTGGCGTCACTTACAAATCCGCAGGTGTTAACTATCAGGATATCCGCGCAAGTTTCGTCCGTAACGAGTTCCGCACCCGCACGGCTTAACGCAAAAATAGTCCGTTCAGAATCAACACGGTTTTTAGGACAGCCCAACGTCTCCATGTAAACAGTTTTACGGCTCATAACAGGTTTTTACTTTTCATGGAGGGGAGATATATGCCCCAACTAAAGGTTTACTCGGCAGACCAGGTAAACTTAACAGCGCCCAACGGGCTGGATAACACAAGTTTGTATGGCCAGGCGCCTATTTTATCACGCAGGAAAGTTACAGAATAAAACTTGCGAAAAGTTGTGTTAAAGGGGAGGTTATCACGCATCTGTAGATTTTCTTGACGAACCTTTATAATCGACGTCGGCCTCGTTACGCCATTTGC
The DNA here is from genome assembly GCA_024278445.1 of Nitrospirota bacterium. Taxonomy (GTDB): domain Bacteria; phylum Nitrospinota_A; class UBA7883; order UBA7883; family JAJRTC01; genus JAJRTC01. The sequence continues at coordinate 8,277 of JAJRTC010000220.1, read as the reverse complement.
AGATTCAAGCAAAACCGACCAGCGCGAATTTCTGCTGGAAAAATCGTTCCACTTATCCTCCGCCGTATAGACGCACAATAGAAACACAGCTTCCTTTTTATCTTCCCTTTTCTGTAACCTTAAAAGCATCTTTTTGTCGTCGTCGCCCAAGCGTTTCACCTTCGCCTGCTCTTCAACCCATAAAGTGCGGAGCCACTCGTCGTTATAAATGACATCGGCAATCATGATAGTGTCAAACTTTTTATAAAGATTGGCCGTACGAAGGCGTTTTTCCACCGCACTGCTATAGTCGCCTTTTTCCGTATTGAAATGTGAGTAGCTTTTTTCGGTAGCGCAACCGGAAAAGGATAGGGCAACCACCAAAGAGGCGATTAATGAAACACGGTTCAACTCAGGTAATCCTCCAATATCTTGATCTGCGACTTAGACCTCATTTTACCTTTTGCCACTTTTTCTATCTGCCGAACACGCTCTCGCGTAAGGTTAAGCTTCTGCCCGATTTTTTCCAACGTCATTGGAGGCTCGTCAAAACCGTAACGCATTCTGAGAACCTCCTCCTCCCGTTTTTTCAATTTTCCAAGCAACATATCTACATCATGATGCAGGCACAACCGAAAAAAATCAGCCTCAACAGAGTGTTCAGGGTCGGATTCTAACATATCTATAAAGCTTGCGGAGCCCTCTTCGTCGCTCAGCGGAGTATCAAGGCTCATATAGCCTCTGTACACCCACATTATAGTCTCAAGCGCCTTAAGTTTGATTCCGATTTTATTGGCGATCTCGTCCATCGCAGGCTCCCGCTTTAGCTCAAACGATAGCTCCCCTATGGCACAGGCTATCTTTTTTAAAAGACCTGCCTGCTTTACAGGAAGCCTCACTGCGCGGGATTGCTCCGCCAAAGCTCTTAAAATGCTTTGGCGCACCCACCATACGGCGTATGTTATAAATTTCACGCCACGTTCAGGGTCAAAGCGGCGCGACGCCTCTATCATTCCAAGGTTTCCCTCGTTGATAAGGTCGGCGAGCGAAACCCCCAACCCTTTATAGTGGTGAGCCACCATCACAACATATTTCAAATTCCGCTCAACCAGTTTGTGTAGCGATTTCTCGTCGCCCAACCGCGCAAGTTTTTGTTCCTCTTCCCTGGAGAGAGGCGTGATAGCGCTTATCTCGTGAAGGTATGTTTTCAGCGGGTCCGAGCCAAAAGATGACGAGCGTTCTTTTACCATTTTAGTTTGACGAGCCGTCAGGAGTTTCCGTCTGTAAATCCACGCTGAATACTAGGTATGACATCCGTCCATTCCTGAAGGATCACAGCCAGCTCATACTCCAGAAGATCGGCCACCGTAACCCAGTCTTTGCTCTCTTGCCCCGTTTGAATGTTTTTTAATATTTCGGTGAGACGGTTTTCAAGAGACGATATCCCCCCTCCTTCCAGATTTACGGAGCTACCATCAAACCCGTCAAGGTTTTTAACCGTGGAAACAAGTTCCGTAAACAGCATCAAGCCGTCTAGCGCCTGCACAAGCATGGAGTTGGCCTGCTCCACGTTGCCGGTTCTAAGCGTATCGGCCACTTCACAAAGCCCAGGGGACAACTGGCTTAGATAATCGCTCGTCTGTGTCAGTAATTTAACGGCAAACTCGTTTGGGTCTTTCTCTGTTTTAATGCTAATCGCATTTATCTCGGAGAGGGGTATTTCGCCGGACGACATGAGAGACTCGTCGCTTAACTGCTCGCCATTCAGGTGAACCGCCGTAACAATTTCTTCTGCCGCAAGAACCTCGGTAGCCATTTTTTCCATCAGGCCTGAAAAGGTTTTAATCTCGTTCGTATCAAGGTTTACCGCTTCGTCGTTGACTTTTATTTCAACTCCCATATCGACCCCTGCATGTGTAAAGTAAAAAGGTAAAAAACCTGACCTCAGTCTATCAGGGTTATAGCGCAAGGCCAAATTTTGGCTAGGTGGCTGAGGCGGTGATGGTAACAAAAGCCTCGTCTGTGTCCGTTCCGTCACTCACAACAAGGTGGATTACATATTTGCCGTCAACATCCGGGAAGAGAAACGCGCGGATCGATGTTGATGAAGTTAGACTTGTAACACTGCTCGTGGCAGGAGCCGAAAGTACCGACCAGTTGTAGGAGATACTGTTTTCATCCTGATCGTAACTGCCCGAACCATCCAGCACGGCGACGCTTCCTGTGGTTGCGGTCGCATCCACTCCGGCGGAAGCGACGGGAGGGTGGTTATCGCCCGTCCCCACGGCTCCGATTTTTATGGTAACAATATCGCTTTTATCACCAGATACGTTTGTTACCTGCAAAGATACCGTGTAATATCCGCCTTCATCTACAACGAAGGTGGTTATTATATCGGTGGAACTGCCAAGCGCCGCAGAACTGCCAAACGGTTTTTCCAGCAGGTTCCACGCCAAGGTGAGTTGTTCACCCTGGGGGTCTGAACTGCCGGAACCATCTAAAGTTACTTGCCCGCCAACTTTCGGGCTTGTTTTATCAGCAGAGATAACAGCCGTGGGTATGGTCAGTTTTTCTTCTTTGGTGGGGCTTAAAGTTTCCTGAATACCATCGGTAACGCCACAACCTGCAAGTGGGAAAATAGATAAAAAAAGGGCAACAGCACCCGAAAAAACAATGCCTACTCTTATCTTTTTCATAAAGAACGTAAACATCTCTTCCTTGAGATTCACTTTCACCACGTTTAAAACAGCCTTTCTCTCGCACAACTGATAGCCTCACCCAGCAACATGGCCGATTTTTCAAGCCAACGCGCAGATTCTTCCATTTGGCTAGCCAGCGAGAGCGTATCGTCGCCCTCCAGATTTTCTACTCTGCGCCTGTATATTATAGCAAGCGGGGCCACCATATCGTGCGTACCGGAAATAACAGCCACCTTTTGACCTATATTATCCAACTTTCCCGCTATATCGGACAATTTTGAAACTTCCTTGAGTTCAAATGCACGTTTTACCCCCTCTGCCAATTGACCAGCCTCGCGCCCAAGCTCTATTAAACTTTTGGCCCCTTCCAACCCGCGAGACGCAAAGATCTCAAAATCGTGAACAGACGGCAGGGAGAAGCACTCTTTTAACTCAGATATGGCGGAGATAGCCACATCGCCACCACTCCCCAGCCTTTCAGGGGTTCTCCATTTTTCCGCTGTCTCCGCAAGTATCGGGCGGTAAAGATAGGCATAAAAATCAAAGCCGGACATGGGCCGGAGCCTGGCCGGAACAAACTCTACGCCCCCGTCTTTATGAAACCGGCTAAAGCAAGGAACCGTGCGCGTAAAAAGATCAGGGGCACCAGGTAGTTCTGTTTTTCCGTCAAGCAAGGTTTCGCACGAGGCGATTACGTCTTCCGGGGTTATGTATGAGAGGCACGAGTAGTGGTCGCACACCGTTTGATGCGAGCAGGGAGCGCACTCGATATCCGCCTGCAGGATAATGGCGCCATCGCAATATGGGCCGGTTTCCTCCGCTCGCGCATGGACAAAAAACATGGCTACTATTTTTGTCTCCACTGCGGCGGCTATATGCATGGTGCCTGTATCGTTGGTTACCAGAAGATCAATATTTTTTACCCACCCCACAGGCTCGCTCAAACCGGTTTTACCGATAATATTTATAGCCTGCGTCTCCATGGCCGCCTCGACCTCGTCACCAAGCGCTTTTTCTGACGGAGCGCCGAAAAGAACTATTTTTGCGCCACGGGTTCTTGCCAGGTAATCTCCCACCTTCGCAAATTTTTCGGGGCTCCATCTCCTGTCTTCACGGCTCGCCCCCGCCTGAAACCCTACAACCAGGTCGCCTTTGTTTATTCCGGCTTTCTCCATAACAAGTTTTACGTTGTCGATCGACTTGTTATCAGGGTTAATCGCAAGTCGTAAACTCTCCTTGGGTTTAACACCTGCGCCCAACATATACATATCCACAAGGTTCCATCTGTTATAACGCCTGAAAGCCAGAATAGAAGAAAAATAGATAAGCCAAGGATCGCGAATAAGCCCCTCACCCCTTGGGGTGGAAAGAAAACCACGCACATCGCTAACCCCGGAAAGGAGCGACAAGACACCTGAAAATTTTGAGTGGCTCAAGTTCAACACCATGTCAAACTTTTGAGCTTCAATATTGCTTGCAAGTTTATCCAGATATTCATACATTGCCACCACATCCGGCTCTTTCGTGTCGTCCGTGGCAAACTTTGCGATATCCAGTGTAATAAGCTCATCTATGGCTGGTACAAACTTTAAAATTCCGGCAAACTTTGCGTTGGCAAGCATGGTGATGCGGCAGTCTGGCTCTTTTTCTTTAAGGCCAAGGATGAGAGGTGTCGTTTGTATCAGGTCGCCCATGCGGGTGTGGTTCAATACGAGAATATTTTTTCCCACGCGTTACCCCTGCAAAAGAAGCTGGTCTATCATTAAAAAAATGGCTTCCGGCCTTGTAAGGTCGCCTTCCCCACGGTTTATTGCGCTCATCACATCTTTTAGCTGTAGTTTTTTATCTTTCGGAAATTGGGATAAAAATGCAGATAGTTCAGGATTGTTCGAGCGTTTAATAATTGAGCCGATCGTATTTTCTTCACCACCCGCCCTTCGTTTTTTTTCTATTTTATCTTCGTCCCGCGACAGAACGACGCTCATCATGCCAGCCGCCCTGTGCAAAAAGGTGTGCTCCTTTAAAACCCGTTTCCTGCCGGCTTCGGCAACCGCAAAGCGCTCCTTCGGGTTTTTAAGATAATGGTTTATCTTTTCCCGCAAGTCATCCATGTTCCGGAACGAAACGATTTCGCGCTCTACGTCAAACATATCTGCAAGATCGTGTCGCTCGTCTACAAGTTGAAACGCGCAACAAGAGGCAATCTCAAAAGTTCTGGGGTTGATAAAGTCACCCACAGGATCAACACCGGCAGACGCTTTTGAGCTGTGCAGGTTCAAGTTGACTTCACTTGCGTTGAATATTTTCACATACTCATCCGGCGCAAGCCTTCTGTTCTGGTTACGAACAAGTTTACCCAACGGTGTGTGAAGATCCCACTCCGTTCCCCAAATGGAAAACGGCTGATCTAAAAGACCTGCAAAAAACTTTTTCCGGTTAGGGTAACCTGCTCCCATAAACGAAATTTTCGAGCCGTACTTTTCTGTTTCATCGGCGGATAAATCAAGCGGGCGATGAATTTTGGGGTTAGCCGCTTGTGGAAGATAGCCTGCGTATGGCGCGGAGGCTGATTGAAGCTTGTCCAGAAATTCGCCTTTCTGTATTCCAAAAAAATAGTCATACAAAGGCGCTACGAGTTTCCAGTATGGCAACATCCTGTAATTTTCAACAAACCAGAAAACAATCGGCGCACCAAGCGTTTTAAGTTTTTCTATGGCTGGCGGTTCCAGGGGGGCTTGCGCCAGCGCAACTATTACGTCCGGCTTAAAAAAATCGGCCCGCGCAACTATTTTTTCACCAAGGTAATTATTGAACAAGGTTCTAAGGTTCGCCCTGTTCATTTCATTCGTCGTGATGGCGGACTGCCCTAAAAGTTCCGCATGGTGGACGGTATTATCTACAAAGTCTACAACGAACCCCAAGTCGCACAAGGCGTCTGCCAAAAACTGGGCGGTTGGAACCGACCCGCCATATACAGGCCCGACAACCATAACTTTATACTCGCGCGTTTTTGCAAGAACGCGCACCATAAAAGGCTCCGCCAAAAGAGTGCGTTCTTTTAAATGAAGTCTTTTTGTCGGCTCATGGTCAATCCACATGGCGGCGCTATAATCGAGCGACGCCGCTGATTCTGCGAACATGTCGGCAGACATGAGCGTCACCTTTTCTATAAGCGAGGTGAGATCCCTCGTTTTAAAAGCCGCTTTTATTATTCCTGGATCAGGCTCTATCACTATAACGCTCGGCCCGCATTCCACTATCTGCTCCAGGTGGTACCCGAACCCAAAACCAAAAACAGCAACAACGGACGCGACATCCACGCGATTGCTCGCCACAAGTTTTGCCCCCTCCCGCTCCGGGTAATAAGCGCTATGAAACAACACGCTCCCAAGCCTTGGAACTGGTAAACCGGTTTTGGACGTAACCAGTTCAAGGTTTTCAGGTTCATTTGCAGATTCAACCCAAAGCGCTATTTTCTCATCACGGGTTTTTAATGCTTTTATATTTTTTTCAAAATAGTTCACGAACCCACCCCAAGCTTGCGGGCATTTTTTTCAAACTCACGTAAAGCACCGGATGCCGATTTTTCGAAACCGGACGCACATTTATATAGTTTGTCAAACAACCCGAGGTGCGCGTTAAGCATGGCTTTTAATTTTTCCTTTTCGTCGTTGATTCGCTGAACTTTGCTGAGTGAATCTTCCACGCTATCGATAGCACTATCCACATCCCAGCGGTTCACTTCTGTAAATGTTTTCATCTCAAGGATATCATTTGAAAGCTCCCCTAACTGATCTAATACTTCATAGATGTTGCAGGGTGGTTCTTTAAGCAAAGCGGCCATTGCGCTCCGGGCGATTGCAACACCTTTCCCGCAAGAGTTTTTTACACGGCGGGCTTCGGTGCGAACGTCTTTTAACGCTTCAACAAGCTCTCTTTTAACGCTTTCTCTCTCGCAAGCCGGTGTACTGAAACCTGAATCATCGCCTGAGCAAAACTGCGCCATAGCCTCCGCCAGAAGAACGTTATCAACGCCGTTTATGGAAGCTCCGCCCTCTGTTGCGTTTAACGCACTAAGTCCCCCCTGAGCTACGATAATTTCAAACCATCTGCGCCACGTTTCCATCTTTTCACTTGTTCGGGCTTTTCTACCGAAGATGTCATAAGTATCGAACAACTGGCTCAGTTCCTCTTCTGCGTCAACTCCGGCAGGGTTTAGCACGTTCTGCACGGAACCTGCGGCATGCGTAGCGGTTCCGCCATATATCATATCCTGCCCAACCATTATGATTGGCGAACATCCCATTTTGAGCGCCAGGTCGAAAGCGGACGTGGCAACCGAGCCTCCCGTGCGAATGGTTCCCAAGTCGCCTATTATAGTTTCCATCCACCGAAGCAACGGATGCGCATAACCCACAAACACTTTTGGGCCAACGCTTTCTTTAACTATTTCAGGATACACAACCGGGTTTAAAACCATTAGCGTATTCGGCAGGTTTAAGCCAGCCAGATGAAGATAGTTTTCCTGTTTTGCGTCGAGCGCCACGATAATATCGGGGATAACGCCGACTGCAAGAAGACTACGGACGGCCGTGTCTACGGCAATGACAATGCCCTTCCCCTTTATAGCCGCCAACCGGAAAGCGTTTTTATCAAGCGAAGGCCCGGCGGCCACGGTTATCGCAGCCACTCCCTTATATTTTTCAAAGAGCGATGTCACAGGCGGGCTTTCAATAACCGCATTCAGATTTTCAAATATATTATCGCGCCATTTCGGCCCAAGATGCTCCATCGCGATAATATTTTGCCCGCCAAATTTTTTAAGCTGTTCAAGCTCTCTTTTTATATCGTCAAAATAGCTTCGATACAACTTGGCGGACCACGGGTTTTCTACAACGGGAAAATCGCTTAATGTAAAAACGCCAAACTCGTTTTCCGCCCGTGCGAAAGTGGCCGCGTGAGAAGTTTCTCCTACCGATAACGAAACCCGCTCAAGCTTCAGGATGGAAGAGATCTCCACTTCTCTTAAAACGGCGGCAAAAAGATCTATGTCAGGCTCGATTAAAAGTATAAAAGTCTGCTCCGACGTTCTGGCAACCGCCTCGCCAAGAAGACTGCCAGAACCGAAGCCGAGAATCGCCACCATCCTCGTCCACCCTATTTTTTCGATGTTCCCCTCAAGTTGAGGTGGGTGTATATCCGGAAAATGTAAAACGCCTCTCCCGTCCGGCCCTTCTATGTTTAACGTCACCCTTCCGCATTCACCTGTTTCCCGTTCTATCCGCGGGAATTTTTTTATTTGGGCGACAATGCCTGCAAGCTCATCGTCCCTTTCGGTTAGGGCCTGGATATTTTTTTCAAATATGCTCATGCAGGCTCCTGCCTGTTCTTAACGGCACTACCTGCAATGTCCTTGAAAACACCATCCCATTTTTCTAAAAACTTAGACAAGGCAAATTCAGACAGAACCATTTCTCTTCCACGCTCACCTGTTTTTAAAGCCAGTTTTTTGTTCCGCAATAACTCGTCTATTTTATCTCGCAACAATTCGACATCAAAAGAGCAAAAGCCGGAAACGCCATCTTCTATCGGCGTATCA
>JAJRTC010000219.1 GCA_024278445.1 Nitrospirota bacterium | reverse complement strand
GCCCAGAACAGGTTTTGCTTAATCGTTTTCAGCGTAGCCGAGCCGAGCCTGAAAGCCGTAACTACGCCCATAAGGCTACCTGTCATAAGCGTAATATCGCTCGCTTCCTTGGCGATATCTGTTCCCGCTCCTATGGCAAACCCGACGTCAGCCTGCGCAAGCGACGGCGCGTCGTTTATACCGTCACCTACCATGGCTACAACGCGGCCCTCAATCTGCAATTTTTTTATGGCATTAACCTTTGCGTTAGGCATAACCTCGGCCAGCACTTTTTCGATACCCACCCTGTCTGCCACCGCCTGTGCCGTAGCCTTGTTATCACCCGTTATCATGATGACTTCCATCCCCATTTTATGAAGCGCCTCCACGGCGTTTGCCGAGTCATGCTTCACACTGTCCCCTACGGCGATAACACCGGCACACACTCCATTTTTGGAAACATAAAGCGGAGTTTCAGCACGCTCCGTTATTTTGGCGACGGCTTTATGAAGGTTTACCAAATCCACCCCCCTGCTCTCCATCAGTTTGCCGGTTCCTATCACCACCTCGCAACCTTCCACCAACGCGCATGCCCCGGCTCCGGTAGTCGATTTAAAATCCAAAGCTTCCGGCACATCTATGCCCCGCTCTTTCGCTTCATTCACGACGGCGTATGCAAGCGGATGTTCCGATCGTTTTTCAACCGCCGCAGTTAGCCGCAAAAGATCGACGGTCGAAGAGCCGTCGTTTGCATAAATCATTGTCACCTGCGGTTTTCCGGTTGTGACGGTTCCCGTTTTATCAAGCACGACAGTATTTATGCGCGAGGCATTTTCCAAAGCCTCGCTGTTTTTTATAAGCACGCCATGTTCTGCTCCCTTGCCTGTTCCAACCATGATAGCGGTAGGCGTAGCGAGCCCCAAGGCGCACGGGCAGGCGATTATCAGCACTGCCACGAAACTAACAAGCGCATGGATAAATTCAGGTTCAGGCCCCATGGTGTACCAAACAAAAAACGTGGCGCAGGCTATTAATATCACTATAGGTACAAAGTATGACGCTATAACGTCTGCCAACTTTTGAGCCGGGGCTTTGCTACCTTGCGCCTCCCGCACAAGGCGCACGATCTGGGCCAAAACGGTTTGCGCCCCAACACCCGTGGCCCGAAACTCAAAAGCGCCGGTTCCGTTTATAGAACCGCCTATAACCTTGTCACCCGTCTTTTTTTCTACGGGCATGGATTCGCCCGTCACCATGGATTCGTTCACAGACGAGAGGCCTCTTACAATAATCCCGTCAACAGGCAGGGCCTCTCCCGGCCTGACGACGACTATGTCGCCAATCCTGACTTCTGCAACCGCCACTTCAGTTTCGTTACCGTCTTTTATAACCCTCGCCATTTTAGGGTTCAGGTCCATAAGCCGCATGATGGCTAAAGATGCACGCCCTTTGGCCCTAATTTCCAGGTATTTCCCAAAAAGGATAAGTGTGATTATCATGGCGGCGGTTTCAAAATAAACAGGCGGGAGCCCTTCACCTACGGAAATAAGATTCGGTGCGAAAGTCGCAACGGTTGAATAACCAAACGCTGAAAAAGTGCCAACGGCGACAAGCGTGTTCATGTCGGCGGTAAAACTTTTAAGCGCCTTAAAAGCCCCGATATAAAACTGCGACCCTACCCAGAACAGGACAGGAGCCGTAAGAGCGAACTGAACGACAAGACCAAAAGGATAAGGGAAAAAAGCCTCTCCTGCTATAGTCTCGGCCATTGCAATCACCATAACAGGAGCCGTTAGCGCAAAAGCCAGCAGAAACTTTATAAGTGCCGTTTTTTGTTCTTTACCGCGCCTCTCCGCCTCATCCTCGCCTGATACTTTCAGGTCAAACGGCTTATAACCTGAGTCTGCCACAAGGTTTTTGATAGCATCAGCGTCAGCCAGCGACGGGTCGTAGAGAAGAGTGGCAGATTCTGTCGCAAGGTTTACCGTGACGTCAGATATCCCCTCGCCCTTTTTTAAAAAGTTCTCCACACGGCGAACGCATGCGGCGCATGTCATCCCGCTTACGCCTATTTCAAGTTTTTTTGTAACCATTACGTTCCACTCACCTTTCCGGTTGATGATACCCCGGAAATTTTTATTTTATCATCCGTTTCTTTCTATATTTTCATACAGCTTATATAATCAGGGGAACTATGCGTTACTTTGTTTTTATAGACAGGCCAGATATCACACCGGTCATCTACGGTCTTTTAAAAGATCAGGATGAAACGCTGGTGGTGAAGATCGGGGACGAAGGCAAAAAGTCTAACTTACTCTGCTCCGGCAAAGCGGTTGAATGGACGGGCCTTCGTTTGGATGAATTAGAAAAATTATATATAACCGCGTCAGACAAGGTAATCGTTTCCTTAACAAACGACAACCTGTGTTGCGAACTTGTAGAAACACTCTCCACCGCAGAACAAAAACCATCCATCATCATATTAAGGGAGGGCCAACCAGCATCCCATGTATGTAAGAACGAAAACGTATCGGTAATAGATATAACCGAGATCGCCAGAAAACGATTGTCGAGCGAATGGAAAACCATCGCAACAAGACAGAAAGCCAACAGGCTGGTGGAAACCGTAAAAAATGCGGATAAAATTCTTATCATGACCCAGAACGACCCGGATCCGGACGCAATAGCCTCCGGCATGGCTTTGCAAACGTTGTTAGGACGAAATCATGACACCGCCCCCATATGCACTTTTGGCGAAATCACGAGGAACGAAAACCTGGCCATGAGCCTTTTGCTTGACGTAGACGTAATAACCATAACGCCAGACGAGCTACCGGAATTCGACAAGGTGATAATGGTAGATACGCAACCGCCTTATTTTGCCAAAGGAGTTTTTCAGCATGTGGACGCCGTAATAGACCACCATCCGCATTTCCAAAACTATGAGGCGGGTTTCAAGGATGTGAAGACGTCATACGGAGCCACGGCCACCATGATGTATGAATATCTGACAGCAACAGAAACCAGAATATCAACCCGCCTTGCCACCGCCCTCCTTTACGGAGTTGTAACCGATACCATGTTTTTGGCGCGTGAAACATCCAAAAGGGATTTTGAAGCGTTTAGCGGCTTGTGGCCCTCGGCGGATATGGATCTTTTGGGCAACATGTCACGCCCAAGACTATCGCCCAAAGAGCTATCTTACTTCGTTAAGGCGATACAAGACAGAATGGTGCATGAAAACCTCGTTATCATGTGGTTAGGCTCCATTATGAAAGAAGACATTATTCCAAGGCTTGCCGATTTTTCGCTTCAGATAGGCGAATCTACCGTTTCGGCCGTATGCGGCAATTGCCATGGCGACCTGATAATATCCGCAAGAAGCATGACTCCCTATGTACACGCAGGAGAAATGATGAGGTCGCTTTTCTCAAAAATAGGCTCCGCAGGCGGGCATCACTCTATGGCAAAAGCCGTGATACCACTAAAATCT
>JAJRTC010000218.1 GCA_024278445.1 Nitrospirota bacterium | reverse complement strand
GCCGAAAATCGCGTTGCAGCACTTGAAAAACGACTCGACGCTCTTCCGAAACCGAAAGAACAAAAACTTGCCCAATTCGATGCGAAGCAACTGATTGAAGAAGCATACCTGAGGACTGTCAGTCGATTTCCGACTGATCAAGAACGTGAAATTTCACTCGCTTACATTGAGAACAGCAAAGATCCCGGCACCGGACTGAAAGATATTCTCTGGGCGTTGATTAACACCAAAGAATTCATGGTCAACCACTAAAAGGGGTTGAGGGAGAAGGGACTAGGGGCAAGGGTGAGTTGGATCAACCTTGCCGGACGGAATCAACGTTAGACATAAATTCAAACAACTCATACATATCGAGGAAACGAATCATGGCTTTGCATAAAACTTGCGATGGAATGGCGCGACGGGATTTTCTGAAAGTTGGTGCCATCGGGGCATCTTCACTCGGCCTTGGATCATTTCTCCAGATGAGTGAAGCGGGAGAGGTCCTGCAAACGGCGAAAGCGAAGTCTGCGATTTTCATCAACCTTCCAGGCGGTCCAAGTCACATGGACACGTTCGATCTGAAGCCGAATGCTCAGGAAGAATACCGTGGAGAGTTCAACTCGATTCAAACGAAAGTCCCTGGAATCGAAATTTCCGAACATCTTCCGAAGCTCGCTTCCGCGATGGACAAGTTCGTGATTCTGCGAGGCGTCAGCCACACGCTGGCAGCTCATCGGTTGGGTTCGGAATACATCAATTCCGGCAATCGCCCGCTCCCTTCTCTTGAATTTCCAGGGTATGGTGCGGTCGTCACGCGTCTGATGCCAGGTCAGCCTGAATTGCCGAGCAAAAAGCCTTTGCCCTGTACGACGAAAAGGCCGGAATGGCTATGGCCGCGAGTATGCCTATTATGGCTACGACTATAAGCAGTTCAACCAACGTGAATCCCTTTTTGCTTTTAAGTGATCGCAAGGCCTCGCTCCTGATAATTTCGTAAGCCATCCGCCATACTCATGAGCAAGAAGTAAACCATTTTTAGTGTGAATAGGCAAGTTCTTGAAATAGCTGGCGTTAATGGCTTTGTCTGAGCCAAGTGTACGGATGATATGACACTTTTTGCGCTTCTGTTACAAATTTTGGGAGTTTTGGCCTATTTTTTGTCCTGATATTGCTTTCTGAGCTCGTTTTTAAAAGATCCCCCCAAAACCTTGTATGACGCTGTGAATGAGAGATCCTTCGCATCAAGCCCCCAGGCAAAGCTGTATTTGTTGTTTCGTATGACAATCTCGCCGCCATCGCTCAAGGTGGCGCGTGTAACGGTGCCATTGAGAGGCGTTATGTATATTTTATCGTCTACTTCGAAAGTGTAATTGGTGAAGAGCCGGAAGAAGTTTTTATAATCACTGGTTTCCGCTTCTATATGGCCGTTTATGGTGTAGTCGATAAAATCGAGCCTGCGATTTATTATTTCGATATTTTCCTGAGCCGCTTTTTTTATATATTCATCGCTTCGAAATGCTAGACGCAGTTTGTCCAGATCTTTTGTGCGAAGATAAAATTTTTCTTGGCCGGAGCCCAAGTTTTTATAGACGACCAAAAGCGACCCGCCGCCGCCGGGCCGTATTTTGAGCGAGAAGGTTTCTCCCGTATATTGCAACTTGCAACCTGCAAGCGGAAGTAAAAGTGACAGGGCTACCACAAGTGTTAGAACCAATCGCTTTTTGCCAAGCACAGCCTATCCTTCTTTTATCGTGCATCCGCGTTAAATTTCAGGTTACAAGCCCGGTCAAAATCGGGTATCCGGTCAGTTTGGTCATTCTGAGCCAAAGGCGAAGAATCTTGAATTACATCTGACGCGATAACAATAGATTCGAGATGCTTCGCTATGCTCAGCATGACAACAATGCGCAAACTGACCCACTACCCAAAATTGTTCACAATTCATCTTGCTTGCAATCCAGCCCAGCTACCGGCATCCATTAACAACGCAGGCTGAGAATAATGGAAATAATACCTTGAATGTGTGTTTTATCAAAGCCTTTTAACGAGACCTAACAGGTTGCTGAAAAACTATTTTCGGTTGTCATTCTGAGCCCGTTCGATTCTCTTCGTTCACTCAGGACAGGCTCCGCGAAGAATCTCAACCATTGATACTAACAGTGTTATGAGATTCTTCGTCACCTGCGGCTCCTCAGAATGACAGTTTGAACGACTTTTTCAGCAACCTGCTAATGGCAGGTGGAATGCCCGGAAAGTTATTTAAGCATTTCGCCTACATGGGCCTTGACTGAATCAGCCAGAGCGGAGAGGTTATATCCGCCCTCCAATGTGGATGCTACGCGTCCTTCGCATATCTCGTTGGCAAGTTCAATAATCTTTCCGGTTATTCCCGCAAAGCCGGTTGTTGTGAGAGACAACCCTGCCAGCGGGTCGGCCTCGTGCGCGTCGAAGCCTGCTGAGATGATGATAAATTCAGGTGCGAATTTTCTGAGTGCGGGTATGATCGTCTCGTCAAAAACGCTCAAAAAGGCGGCATCTCCCGCTCCTGCCTGCAGTGGGACGTTCATGTTGGTTCCCGCTCCCTTTTTTGCACCGGTTTCACTCTCATGTCCTGTTCCAGGATATATAAACTCCTGATGCGTGGAGACGAAAAATAGTGATGGGTCGTCATAAAAAGCGGCTTGCGTTCCGTTGCCATGATGGACGTCAAAATCTACAATCGCCACTCGCGACGCACCTTGCCCGATAGCTGCTTTCGCTCCTATCGCGGCGTTGTTGAAAATGCAAAAACCCATGCTTTTGTTCGGTTCCGCATGGTGCCCCGGCGGCCTGACGGCACAGAATGCATTTTTAAACTTGCCCGTCATTACCCCGGCTACCGCTTGGTCTATAGCGCCAACCGCCGTAATTGCGGCTTCCCACGACGCAGGGCACACGATGGTATCGGCGTCCAGATACGCAACTCCATCTTTTATACGCTCCTCAATTGAGCGTATATGTTCAACCGGGTGAACAAGCTCTATCGTAGATATGAGGGCAGGTTGCGGGATGATCCACTCAAGCCCTTTTGCAAAAGAGGATGATTTAAGCTTATCAACAATACTTTTCAGCCTGTCGGCATTTTCAGGGTGGCCACCTGTATTGTGTTCTAAAAATACCGGATTGTAGAATATGGCTGTTTTATTCATATTTGGCAGGTCAGGTTTTATGGGTCAGCATCCACCTCTGTCTCCGCCGCAACATCCGCCGCCCTTACCCTTGCGTGAGAATATATATACGATTGCGACAACGATGCCTATAATTAAAATCCATTCTCCTATACCACCCATAACCTAACTCCTTTTGACAAGATTGTTCATTATCCTCATTATAGTGTTTTGTTTGCAATAACAACATTAACGGGTGGAACAGCATATGGCCTAGCTATTTTATAGACATAAAAACTACCGCTCTGCTAGAATCTCAATTTTTTAAGCATCAAGCATATAAAAGGGTGATATACGGAACCATGAAAAGAATATCGTTTTTTCTTGCGCTGATTGCCGCCATAGCCATCTGCGCACCGGTTTTTGCAAATGCCAAGGATAATAAAGTGAAAGGACAAAAAGTGGATGAGATCGCAGTTATAGACACTCGTCATGGAAAAATAAAAATCAAGTTTTTCCCTGATATTGCTCCAAAACATGTAGAAAATTTCAAGAAACTTGCGAAAGAAGGATTTTATGATGGAACATCTTTCCATCGTGTAATTCCAGGTTTCATGATTCAGGGTGGCGATCCTATGTCCAAGGCGCCAAACGACAGGAGCCTGCACGGAACGGGTGGCCCCGGATACACTGTAGACGCCGAGTTTAGCAACAAATCGCACAAACGCGGAATTGTTTCCATGGCACGGTCGGCTGATCCTAACAGCGCAGGTTCGCAGTTTTTCATATGTGTGGCAGACTCTACTTTTCTGGACGGCCAGTATACGGTGTTCGCTGAAGTCACCGATGGCATGGATGTCGTCGATAAAATTGTAGCTGAAGAGCGCGACAGCAGAGACAACCCGGTAAACAGGGTTGAGATGAAAGTCGTCATCGAAGAAAATTAACTTTCGGGCGTCGGTTGAAGTTTGCAACCGGCGCCTTTTTAATTGGCGGGTAGTATTATCTCCGATTCATCCAGCGCCAACCCAGGGTAAACCCTGATGTAACCTATCGTATCTTCATGTATTCGGCTCCGGTCGGTCGGGGCTCTTTCGATTTTTATAAGGTCGCTTATCCATCCTTCCGGTAGTTGAAGCGTATCCTGAACGGTATATTCCCCATCTTCTGCGGTGATGAACCATATCGCTCCGTTTTTAAAAGAATTACTTTTTAAAAAACTTCCGTCTTTATATTCCGCTCCGGCGACGGCTAATGTTTGTCCTGCGTTTTCATCTGCGACTACCAGCACTCTTGGCGGGACAGGGAACAGAGTTGATCTTTCGCCCTCTTTCGCAATAGGTATTCCGCGCCCGGTTGTGCCAAAGCCTGTGCCTTTCCATGCGAGTGTTCCAGAGGGAGAATATATTAACAGTTCTCCTTTAGAAGATATGCCAACTATTTCGTTGGTGCCATCCTCGTCTACGTCTATGCGGTTTATGCCAAGAGGAATATCATGGCCGCTCAGGGTGAGAATACGGACAAACTCAAGCCTTTGTTCACCCGTGCGTGAAACCGTAAACACCTCCGGCCCGTTTTGAGCCAGCAAAACTCCGTCTGACGAGGTGGAAAAGTGATATGGAATTCCGTCTTTGATAATTTCATAAGCCCCTTTCGGCTTATCGATCATGATAGAGCTTGGTTTCCCCTTCTTGTAGGCGTTTACGAATAGTTCCTGTATGTTGTCTCCGTTGGTATCGAAAGCGCTTATGCTGACAGGTGCAAGGCTTAAAGGCAGTCTTCTTCCCCAAACGGTTTTGAGGCGGTCGCCTTGAGGTGACATAAACCGTATCCGGTTTAAGGTAAGAACCGCCAGTAACTTTTCACCAACCATACCGGTCTTAAACCATGTGGCTGAGATAACTGTGCCGTTAACTATGTAGTGGTTCCATGTGATTCTTCCACGGATATCCATTTCCATTTTGTGATCTTTTTTTCGTGTCGCTCGCGATCCATTCCATTTCTTGCCTAAAAACCCTTCGCCATATTTTTCTGTTGTCGATATTGTTTCAGAGTCGCCCGGCTGTTGAGCTGTAATGTGTGAAGTTAAAACCTGTTTTTCTTCCGTCCATTTCTCTGTTATTACTTCAACCTTGGTTCCCAGCCGTGAAAGTATGGTGACGTTAACAGACACTTCCTTCCCTTTTTTGTTGGCCGACGCAATGGCGATTAAATCGGCTCCGGCAGATATTGCCAGCTTTTTAAATTCTTTCGCGGGAAGCGTGGCAAGGCTGGTTGAACCGAATTTTTTGATGAAGTAGTACGCCGTGTCTGATGGCGGCATGTCAAAATCGCCATGCTCCCTTACGAATTCCTGAACTTTTGAGAGTATCGACAATACTTCCTGATCGTTCGTTCTCTCATCCAGCCAGAGGATGCGGGCAGGGGAGGGGATTCCGCGAACTGACCCGCGCCCGGCCATGATGGAGCCTTTGCCCTCGATTATTTTTGCGATTACATTTTTCTTTTCTACGGCAGTTACTTTAAGAAGCCCGGTAACGTTTTCGTCATCGTCCAACACCTCCAGCAAAGAGCCTGCGCTCAGCCCCTCGTTGTGTTGATGCACAATAAAAGCTGTAGAATCTTCGACTTTAGATATATCTCCTTTACAATATCCGGTAAGCCCGGCTAAACGTTCGGCAATTTTTTTGTATTCCAACGGGCCCGCTCCGGCAGATGTTGCGATGGCAAGCATGCAGATGAATACGGCAAATGCCAAAACCAGGCGATGGGTAGTTAATGAGCGTGTCATATCTAAAAAATCCGCGATGCGTAATTGCAAAAGCCGTCATGTCGAAAATTTACAAGCGAGGATAATAACATAGCTTTCATGGTGATGCCCGTCTCGCTTATCCTGCAAACTGCCACTATGGGGTGACAGT
>JAJRTC010000217.1 GCA_024278445.1 Nitrospirota bacterium | reverse complement strand
TACCACGAGGTGTGGGCATATGCCTTTGCGGCGAGTTTGAGGCGTGTGTCGGTGGTTGTTTCACCATTGTTTGAGTTTATTTCATCGATTACCGTTTGGTAGTCTGCCGGGTCTACCAGCACTGTTACGGCGCTTGAGTTCTTTGCGGCCGAGCGGATCATCGCTGGGCCTCCGATGTCGATATTTTCTATCGCTTCGGCAAGCGTCACATTTTCTTTTTCAATCGTCTGCTCAAAAGGATAGAGATTAACAACCACAAGGTCGATAGGTCCTATCTCAAGTGATTTCATCTGTGCCTGATGGCTCTCAAGGTCGCGCCGCCCTAAGATTCCGCCATGGACTTTCGGGTGCAATGTTTTAACGCGCCCATCCAGGCATTCGGGGAACCCTGTGTGGTCGCTCACCTCGCGGACTGCGATGCCCGCTTGGGCGATAGCGCGGGCCGTGCCGCCAGTGGATAGAATCTCTACGCCTTTGTCGGCTAACGTTTTAGCGAGTTTAACCACGCCTGTTTTGTCGGATACACTGATTAACGCTCTTTTTATTGCGCCCATGTTTTTCTATTCGTCCCTTTGCTTATGTAAATATCGACATACATGGAGCCATGTAAAAGGCACCTGTGATTCCCTTACAGCCCTTATGCTATATTCATAGAGCTTTTGGAAAAGGGGATTATGGTAGTCATTTGCACTCTTCGCGTCAAGTAAACGTGGAGGGCATTTTTATCAGGATAGGAAAATATGGGATCCACAGAAAATATAAAAGAGGGCTTTTTTACTTCGTTTCCGCGCAAATTCGTTAAGGAGGGTGAGGAAATAAAAGGCTGGGAAGAACTTGCGCCTTATTTTTCAAGCCTGTCGGAAATGGAAATAAAATCCGTCGAAGATCTTGAAAAGTGGTTTGAAAAGTGGTCGGAAGTCTCCGCCGTGGCGGACGAATTTTGCACCTCCCGCTATATAGCGATGACTTGCCATACGGATGACGAGGAAAAAACAGAGGCCTATTTGCAATGCATTCGAGAGGTTGAACCAAAACTTGTGGAGTGGGGCCATGAGCTTAACGAAAAATATATGGCCTCACCGTTTCGCGGCGACCTTAAAATAGACGGGCACGAGAGGCTTGACAGGATGATAAGCGAGGACGTGGTTCTTTACAGCGAGAAAAATATACCGTTTCAGATAAAACTGCAAGAGCTGTCGCAGGAGTATCAGGGCATTATGGGTGCCATGACGGTTATGTTCGACGGAAGTGAAAAGACCATGCCCCGGATGGCGCTCTACCTAAAGGATATGAACAGAGACCTTCGTGAACGGGCGTTTAAAGCCATCATCGAGCGAAGGTTAAGAGAGAAGGATAAACTCGAAGATATCTTTGACAAAATGCTGGCTTTACGTGCTGAGTGGGCGCAAAACCTTGGCCTGCAAGACTATCGGGAATACGCTTTCCGCTCAAAACTGCGTGACTATACGCCAGACGACTGCATAACGTTTCATAAAGCCATAGAAAAAGCGGTGGTTCCGCTTGCAAGGGCGATATCGGAGCGTCGCAAAACCGAGCTTGGCCTTGAAACACTTGCTCCGTGGGATACGGCTTGCGACACGAAAGGGCGCTCGCCCTTAAAACCGTTTGCAAAAGCGGATGAGCTTTATGACGGTGTATTGAAGGTTTTTGAGCTGGTGGACGAACGGCTTGGAAATATGTTCGGGGCGATAAAGGAGTATATGGATCTTGACAGCAGAAAAGGGAAAGCTCCGGGTGGATATCAGGCAACGCTCGCAGAAGCGCGTGTTCCTTTTATTTTTACAAATGCTGTAGGCAGTCATGACGACGTAAACACCTTGCTCCATGAGGGCGGCCATGCATTTCACACGATACAATGTCGTGAAGCACAGCTTCTTTGGCTTAGGCACGCCGGTATGGAGTTCTCCGAGGTTGCGTCCATGAGCATGGAACTTATAGGCGGAGACTACCTTAAGCCTTTCTATCACAATGAGGAAGATATCGAGCGGGCCAAGCGGGAGAGAATGGAATCTATAGTGTCTCTCTTCGCGTGGGTAGCCCAGGTTGACGCTTTTCAGCACTGGATATACACGAACCCCGGCCACAGCCGCGATGAGCGTAAAGAAGCGTGGTGCGACCTTGCCGAAAGGTTTAATACCGGCACAGATTGGTCACTCGCTACTGAAGGGGCGCTTGAATATGCGTGGCACAGGCAACTTCATATATTCGAATACCCGTTTTATTACGTTGAATACGCTATCGCTCAACTTGGAGCCTTGCAAATTTACAGAAACTCTCTCCAGAACCCGGAAAAATCGATAGAGAATTATCTTTCAGCGCTGGCGATAGGCGGGGCACGTTCACCAAAAGACCTGTTTGAATCGGCCGGTGCAAGGTTCGATTTTTCAAGTAACTTACTTGGCGAACTGATGAATCTTGCCAAAACGGCGTTAAAGTTGTAGTATGGCGTAACGTGGTGTGTCGTTTCTAACGTCTGTAGTTGGCTTGTCGTGAGGCAATAGCGAATAGGTACTATTTATAAGGTATGGTTGAAAAGTTACGAATGCTTATGGCTGATGACGATATTATCAGCCGGGTGGTTATGCAAAAAGCGCTTGCGCCGCATGGTAGCTGTGACACCGCCTCCAACGGGTGCGAAGCGGTTGAAGCTTTTCGGCTGTCGTTAAAAGGCGGTAAGCCATACGATGTTATTCTTCTCGACATTATGATGCCTGAAATGGACGGAAACGACGCCCTTGTTGCCATTAGGGAACTTGAAGGTTCCGCTGGCGGCTCGTTTAATAACCGTGTAAAAATAGTCATGGTTACCTCAAAGGATGAATTTAAAAGTGTTCTTAACTCTTTTAATCATGGTTGTGATTCCTACCTCATGAAACCCGTGACGAAAGAGAGAGTCGATCAACTTCTTGCGGATCTCTTCTCAACTGCGAAGAATCCCCCCAAAGGGGTGTCCCGTCCAAATGGTTTATGAGCTTGAAGAGCCCCTTTATGGCTGTAGGAAAACTTGTGCTATGATGCGGGGTAAGCCTCAGAATAGAACTTTGTATGGCGCCAACATGTTTATTGAGGATTAATTATGCGTATATTAATTGCAGACGATGAAGTCGTAGGCGGTATGGTTTTGAATCGGTTTCTCTCCCCCTACGCCTCTTGCGACGTAGTGGAAAACGGTTTGCAAGCTGTTGAGGCATTTGAGAACGCATGGAATGGTGGCACTGCTTACGATGCTGTTTTTCTCGATATCGTTATGCCCAGAATGGACGGTATTGAGGCCCTGGAGGCTATAAGAACATTTGAGGAGACTGTAACCACCTCTATTGAAGCACGAGCCAAAATTGTGATGGTGACGGCATACGACAACTATAAAAGAACCTTAAGCGCATTCGATCTTGGTTGCGACGCATACATAATAAAACCTGCCGAGCCTGAACGAATTAAAGAAATGATGGCTGAACTCGGTTTGATTTCACAAAGTGCCTACTAAAAGATATAACCTTCCTTTTATTGCCGCTACTTCCTCTCCCGTGGCCGTCAGTATTGCAACGCTGGTATAATGTCGGTGCCGTTTTTTTTGAAAATAATTACGCGTCTTGTGCGTGAAAAAGCCCGGAATATCCTGTTTTTATGAATAAGGATGACAGTAACAAGGTGTTCGATAGCCTTCCAAAAGAAAAATTTCAAAGGCTTGTGGAGCCTAAAATAAAAGATCTTATGGTAAGCGCTCTGCGTCTTACCGGGGCAGTGGATACGACGGAAGATCTTGTGCAGGAAACGCTTTTACGCGCCCTTAAGAACATAGAAAAGCTGGACGAAACCATAAATCCTGGCGGCTGGCTTTATACGATCATGAAAAATATCCACCTGAACAACTTAAGGCGGGATAGCAGGCGGGAGGTGCTTCTTTTCGACGAATCTGCGGTCGAAAGACTTGCGGATGACCGGGACGACCAGGAAGCGGGAGATTGGATTGATGATGATTTGCAAATAGTTTTGAATTCCCTCCCGGTTGATATGCGCCTTATTCTGGTTGCCAGAGAAGTTCAGGAACTTTCGTATCAGGAAATAGCGGAAAGCTTTGATATTCCAATAGGAACGGTGCGAAGCAGGCTGAAAAGGGGCAGAGAAGCGTTGAAGGAAAAATGGGGAAAACG
>JAJRTC010000216.1 GCA_024278445.1 Nitrospirota bacterium | reverse complement strand
TGTTGAGGAGTTAAAAAGGCTTCGTAAAAACGTTATGGCTGTGGCAAAAGACGTGATGAAAAAGGCTGGGGTAAAAATAAAATATTCTGTCGGCTCTATGATAGAACTGCCACGCGCGGCCATTACGGCAGGTGAGATAGCAACGGAGTCTGACTTTTTCTCGTTCGGCACAAACGACCTTACGCAAACCACTTTCGGTTTGTCGCGTGACGACTCTGGCCGCTTCCTGCCACACTATGTTGGCGAGGGGATATTGCCAAACGATCCGTTCGTGACGATAGATTGCGAGGGCGTAGGCGAGCTTGTGAAACTTGGTATTTCCCGTGGCCGGGATACAAAACCTGGTCTTAAAATAGGTATATGCGGCGAGCATGGAGGTGAGCCTGCTTCAGTCGAGTTTTGCCACAAGATAGGGATGGACTATGTTTCCTGTTCGCCATACCGCGTGCCGATAGCAAGGCTTGCATCCGCGCAGGCCGTGCTGAAAGATGCTGAGAAGGCGATGAAGCGGCGGTCGACGTGAAACAAACGGAAACTGACAAAACGTTTATGGAGCGGGCCATTGAGCTTGCGCTTAAAGGGAAGGGGCGAACTTCGCCCAACCCCGCCGTTGGCGCGGTGATAGTAAAAAACGGAAAAATTATAGGCGAAGGATTTCATAAAAAAGCAGGCGCTCCTCATGCCGAAACAGAAGCGTTAAACTCGCTTGAAACGTCACCTAAAGGGGCGACTATCTATGTAACGCTGGAGCCGTGCAACCACTTTGGCAAAACCCCTCCATGTACGGACGCCATAATAAAGGCGGGTATAAAAGAAGTTGTGATAGGCGCAAAAGATACGTCGCCCAAAAAAGGAGCGAGAGGAATTGCAAAATTAAAACGGGCGGGCGTAATAGTTAGAACCGGGGTTTTAGAGGATAGTTGTAAAAGCCTTATCAGGGATTTTATCAAACACTCAACTACCGGCATCCCTTTCGTTCTTTTAAAAACAGCGATGACGCTTGACGGAAAGATTGCAACGGAATCGGGTGATTCAAAATGGATAACGTCTGATGAATCACGTCGCCTTGTTCATGATATAAGAAATCAGGTAGACGCCGTTATGGTTGGTTCTGAAACCGTGTTAGCGGACGATCCCCGTCTCTCCGCGCGTGTTGGGCGGGCGTTTTTTCGTCCTTTACGCGTAGTGGTGGATGGCGCTCTTTCTATTCCGCTCGATTCTAAAATAATGAAAACGGCAGGCAGGGCGCGGACTGTTATCGCAACTACCAGGAAAGCGTCTCCTGCGAAAATCAAAAAGCTTGAAAAAATGGGTGCGGAGGTTTTGGTTTCGCCTGGAGCTGGAAAAGTTCGCCTTAAATGGCTCATGAAAAAATTGGGGGATAGAGGTGTGATGAGTCTTATGCTCGAAGGGGCGGGGGAACTTGCCGGAGCCGCCGTTGAGGCCCGCATTATCGACCATGTGATGTTTTTTATCGCTCCAAAAATTGTGGGCGGGCGGCGCTCTGCCGTTGCCTGCAAATCTGTAAAGAAAATGTCTGATGCGCTACTGCTTGAATGTGTGAGCATTAAGGTCTGTGGCGCAGATGTTGTAATTGAAGGTAAAATCGGCAATTAGTACGGTTTCTATTCAGGATGGAAAAATGTTTACAGGAATAATTGAAGGTGTCGGGATAGCAAAGGCTGTCCGGCGTGCTTCTTCCGATTTATCGCTTGAGGTTGATACCGGGACATGTGTAGAAAATCCTGTTATAGGCGAGAGCGTGGCGCTAAACGGCACATGCCTTACGGTGGTCACAATCAATGGGCCTGTTTTGACTTTCGACGTGTCGAGCGAGACTTTAAGCCGTACCACATTTAAAAACGTGAAAACGGGCGATAAGCTTAACATTGAACGGGCAACGAAGTTGGGAGACAGGATGGGCGGACATATCGTATCTGGCCACATAGACACCGTCGGGACGCTTGCCCGGTGCGACGCAGTTGGCGAAGGCTATGAGATCGAGGTCAGCCTGCCAAAAAACGACATGAAATATATAATCGGGAAAGGTTCTATCGCGGTGGACGGGATAAGCCTTACCGTGGCTGATAAGCGCGAGAACTCCTTCACGGTGGCCGTAATCCCTCACACATATAACGAAACTCGCCTAAACTCTCTTAAACCCGGGAGTTTCGTAAACATCGAATATGATATGATAGCCAGATACGTTGAAAACTTTGTCAACGCGGCTGTTTCTTCCGGTGATTCTATAAACAAGGAATTTCTGAACAAACACGGTTTTGACTGCTAGGTCCAGGTTGGGTCCAAATGGCATTTTGTACGCTTGCAATAATGGTGAATTAAGTGAAGTCCAGAAAATTCAATGATATATCAGATGCCATAGAAGACCTTAAAAATGGTCGGATGGTTATCATGGTTGATGACGAAGATCGCGAAAATGAAGGCGATTTAGTCATCGCGGCTGAGAAAGTTACTGCTGGAGCCGTAAATTTTATGGCAAAAGAGGGGCGCGGCCTTATCTGCCTCTCCCTGACGCCGCAGAAGTGTGACGCGCTTAACCTGCCGCCAATGGTTACAGATAACACGTCGTCGTTCGGCACAGGCTTTACGGTTTCGATAGAAGCGCGTGAAGGCGTGACGACCGGTATATCGGCCGCAGACAGGTGTACCACCATAAAAGCCGCCATAGCCGAAAACGCAAAGCCTGAAGACTTGGCTCGCCCCGGACATGTGTTTCCGTTGCGTGCGAGGGAGGGCGGAGTTTTGGTTCGTATAGGGCAGACGGAAGGCTCTGTCGATCTTTGCAGAATAGCGGGGCTTTCACCTTCGGCCGTCATCTGCGAAATTATGAATGAGGACGGCACGATGGCAAGGGCGCCTCAACTTGCAAAGTTCTCAAAAGAACATTCGCTGAGAATGATAACGGTAAAAGATATTGTGGAGTATCGCCTTAAAAACGAGTTTTTCGTTCGACGTGCGGCGGAAACGACAATCCCTACAAAACATGGTGTGTTCAATGCCATAGCATATGAGAACACCTTGAATGATGAAGTGCATATGGCGCTTTATATGGGTGATATCGCAAGCGAAGAGCCTTGCCTTGTTCGGGTGCACTCCCAGTGTCTTACGGGCGACGTTTTCGGGTCTGAACGGTGCGATTGTGGCGAGCAGTTGGAACTTTCGATGAAAACCATCTCAGCCGAAGGACGTGGCGTTCTTCTGTACCTTTTTCAGGAAGGGCGCGGCATAGGGCTTGTGAACAAGTTAAAAGCATATGCTCTTCAGGATGAAGGGGCGGATACCGTGCAGGCGAACCAGAAACTTGGGTTTAAAGACGATCTGCGTGATTATGGCATCGGGGCGCAAATATTGCGCGACCTTGGCCTGCACGAGATAAGACTTATAACGAACAACCCGCGCAAGGTTGTGGGGCTTGATGGATATGGGCTTCATATTGCCGAGAGGGTGCCGTCTATATGCACACCTAAAGCTAACAATCTTCGCTACTTGAAATCGAAACAAAACAAACTTGGGCATATGCTTGAGATAAAAAATACGAAGAAAAACTAAATGAACATTTTCAGATTAATCGACAGGAAAACAGAACAGTGAATAACATTGAAGGCTCTTTGAATGGCGGTGGCGCAAAAGTCGCCATTGTTGTTGGCAGGTTTAACTCCTTTATTGGCGAGAAGCTCCTGGACGGGGCCGTGGACGGCCTTGTTCGCCACGGGGTTAAAGATAAGGATATCGACGTATACCGCGTCCCTGGCGCTTTTGAGATACCGTTTGTGGCAAACAAGCTCGCTCTCCGCACGAAGGGCAAATATAACGCCATAATATGTTTAGGATGCGTCATCCGTGGCGCAACGCCGCATTTTGAATATGTTTCCTCCGAGGTGTCGAAGGGGGTGGCCCAGGTAATGATGGATTCCGGTGTTCCGGTTTCTTTTGGTGTGCTTACCGTAGACACGATAGAACAGGCGATTGAGCGTGCCGGGACAAAGTCTGGCAACAAAGGGTTCGATGCGGCGGTTTCTGCCATCGAGATGATTAACCTCGATAAAAAGCTGTAACTTTATGGGTGCGCGTCACAGGTCACGCGAGGCGGTGCTGAAAATTCTTTATCAGGCCGATCTCCGTAGCGAGACCGATTATTCTGAGCTTCTGGATGATTACTGGTCTGAAAACGAAAATGAAAACGTAGACCGTAATTTTTCGGAGTCTATCATCAATGGTGTTGCGGAAAATCTCTCAAAGATAGATGAAACGATTAAAACTGTTTCTGAAAACTGGGACGTGGAGCGGCTTGGGTTTATTGAGCGTGCCTTGTTGCGGATGGCAATTTATGAATTGCTTTTCACGCCTGACACCCCGGACAATGTTGTGATAGACGAGGCTATCGAACTTGCCAAAGCGTATTGTGATAAAAAATCAGCAGGTTTTATTAACGGACTTCTGGACCGTGCCATGAAAGCCAAGGCGTCCTGAAAGCTTGTGAGGTTTTAGGCTATGCGTTACGCTCTTATTTCAGATATTCACTCGAACATAGAAGCGTTCAACTCCGTTTTGGAATCTATACGCACTTCAAATGTAGACAAAATAGCGTTTTTGGGCGATATCATAGGTTACGGGCCCAATCCTAACGAGTGCATGGAAAAATTACGAGAAGTGACCGACCTTGTGCTGGGTGGCAATCATGACTGGGCCGTTGTTGGCAAAACGCCCGCAGACTATTTTAACCCGTACGCCAAGGCCGCAGTTGACTGGACAGGCGAAGTCTTGCTTGATACGCACAAAAAGTTTCTTGCACAAACGGAGGCTTCGTCTCTGTTAGACGGCTTTTTTGTGGCCCATTCCACCCCCCGATATCCTGAGGAGTGGATGTATATCATGACAAAAAAAGACGCGGTTGATAACTATCCGTTTCTTGAGCGAAATGTGAGTTTCATCGGGCATTCCCATCAGCCGGTAATAATAGAATTTGAAAACGCGCAGGATATCAATGTTTACAGGGAAGATAAAATGGCGCTCGACCATGATAAAAAATATATAGTCAATATAGGGTCGGTCGGCCAGCCGAGGGACGGTGACCCGAGGTCGTGCTGGGTTTTATTTGATTCTCTTGAAAACAGCGTTGAGTTTGTGCGGGTTTCATATAACATCGAAGCTGTGCAGGAGAAAATGAGAGAGTTTAACCTGCCTAAATACCTCATAGACAGGCTGATATACGGCCGCTGATAAACCTATGGCAAAAATCCAGCCCGCAGAACTCGCCAAAAAATTAGCAAGTGACAAGTTTAAACGTGAGCCTTTTTATCTTTTATACGGGTCGGAACCGAGAAGGATACAGGAGGCGGCCAACCGCTTGAGGGCTATATTCACAGATGAAGTGGGGGAAGAAAATTTTTTCCGTTATGTCGGCGCAGGTTCCGGGCAAGACGACATGTCGCCTGCGGAGATCGTCGGCCAGCTTAACACCATGTCGATGTTCGGAGGTTCCAAGGTCGTTTGGGTTGGGCCTATCGTAAAGCTTGACAAGGCAACGGCCAAAACATTTGAGGAGTATGCGCGTAACCCTAACCCCTCCTCAACGCTCATTCTTGCGGTTGTTACCGGGAAGGGCAATTCTAAAGCTATAACAACGTTTGAAAAAACGGAATTGCTTAAAGCTGTAGTGGAAAACTGTGTGGCGGTAAGGTTCTCGGCACCGCGCGGTGAAGAAATATACAAATGGGTTACAGGGCGTTTTCGGAGGCATGGATTGTCTGTTAACAGGCAGGTAATAGAGCTTCTTGTCGATTTATGTGACAGGGATCTTGACCGCCTCGACGGTGAGGTCGAAAAACTTTCAGCCTACGCGGGGGATGAAATCGAAGTGACGTTGGGCATGGTGGAAGAAACCGTAGGCGATAACAGAACGGCGCAAGTGTGGGATTTAACGCGGGCCATCCGCAAACGCGATATGAACATGGCAATGGCAATACTTGATACGCTCATGGAAAACAACACCCCGGCCCAGATGATTTTAAAATCGATAACAAAAGAACTGGCTCTGCTCTCTGCCGCTCATAGCTTCAAGTGTGAAGGCGGGTCATATGAAGCGTTTAAATCTGCCGTTGGCGGGCACGATTTTGTTCTTACGGATGTCTGGAGAATGGCCGGAAGATGGGAAACTCCATTTTTTGTCGACGGGCAGAGGGCGCTACTTGAAGCAGGCATGAACGTGATGCGAAGCGCCGTTAGCCCGGCACCGGTTTTATACGATCTTGTGGCAAGGCTTCTTGCAAAGAATAAAACCGTTGCCGCCAGTTAAATTAGCTGGCGGATTTATTCTGCAGTAAGGCAAGCCGGGAAACCCTGCGTGCGGCACAGTTTTTGTGTATCACGCCTTTGGACGCGGCTGAGTTTAGCGCTCCCACTGCAACGCGAACCGCTTTCTCGGCGGCTTCTTTATCACCGGATGCGATTACCTCGCGGGCTTTTTTGATGTCTGTCCTCATGGATGAGACAATCGTCACATTGCGGGCTCTGCGCGTGTTGTTTTGCCTGACTCTTTTTATTGCCGATTTGTGATTTGGCACTTTTTACAATATCTCCTGACTTTCTGAAAAAGGGAGATTATGCTGGCTATCCCTTTTAAAGTCAATAAAAAATCGATGTTCTCTCATTGATTTCCCCACCCCTTTTGCCTGACATGGCGGTTTATATTTGCAAGTTCCGGTTGTTTTTCAAGCAGATCGAGCGCGTTTTGTGCGTTAAATGTGAGTTTTTTGCGATCTAGCGCTTTATAAACGGCCCGCATAAATTTTAAATCATCCTCTGTGTCCACTGTAAAGCGCTCTGTTCGCCCCAAAAGGTATGGGGGGGGCGTAACCTTCACCAGTTTGAATGTTTCCGGCTGGCTGTGGATGAACGGTGTCACGTGTTCCCTTAAGTTTTGTGCGCTCGCGCCACTCTGCGCCTTTATTAGTGCCAAAGCTGATATCACTTCCGTAGCGGAACCTAACGGGGCTGTCCCGGAGAGCGAGGTGTAGTCAGTCTTTTGATCTGCGTGGGCTTTTATCATAATGTCAAGCGTTGCCGTGTCCAGGAGGGGGTTGTCACCGGTTGCGCGGACTATATTTTTTGCAGGGTAGGCTTTTAAGGTTTCGGCAAACCTGCATAGCACGTCCTCCTCTGAACCACGGAAAACAGGTAAGTTTACAGATTTTGAAAACAATTCCGTTTTGTCGTCCAAAGGGTTAGTTGAAGTGGCTATAATAATTTTATCAACTAATTGGGAGTTTTTGAGCCGTTCCACGACCCAGCCTAACACTGTTTTTTTGCCGATAAACTCAAAAATTTTCCCCGGCAGACGCAGAGAGCCTGCGCGTGCCTGAATTATTGCCAGAACGGGTATTTTTATGGTCATATCAAAAGTTTTCTTTATGCACGGTTTTGAGGTGTTGCGCGTTGCTGTTCCATTGGGTTATGATTCCTCATTATACCTTTATTATTTCTAACACGGTCATAGGGCGGGTGATGAACATGGATAAAATTCGGGTGTACGAAGCGGCAAAAAAACTGAAGATGGAAACAGCCGAGTTGGTAGATCGACTTGCCAAGATCGGGATTAAGGTAAAAAGCCCTATAGCTTCCATAAGCCTTGCAGACTCTGACAAGGCGGTTGCCGCTTTTGCGGCTGATAAAAATAAAGGCAAGCCGGATAAAACAAAGGTCGAGGCCAAACAACCTGTGGCGTCGGCGAAAGAGGTGAAAAAATCGAACCTCTCTATTGTTAAGACACCTGAAAATAAAAAACCGGAAAAGGCCGCTGTGATAGCGCTTGAGCGCCCTGCCAAAGAGGAAAAGGCTCCGAAAATTGTGAAAAAAGAAGAGCCCGCCGCTAAAAAGGTGGAAAAGAAAGAAGAAAAAGTAGAAAAAGTAGAAGCGCCGAAACCTGTTGCCCCTGTAGTGGTTGAAGTGAAAAAAGATAAAGGGATAATGTCGTTCATCGCCGTGGGTCTTGCGGCGGCGGCAGTTCTTGCCGTGCTGGTACTCGACGCACGGGTAAAGGAAACGGCCGCGAGCTTAAACAACGCAAACAGTGTGGCGGCTACACTTAAAGGTGATTTGGCCCTGTTGAGCGAAGATGGCAAAGAGAACCTGAGCATGATACTTGAAAACCGTGACGCCGTGTCTGATGTGGAGACAACCACTGACGTTATGCAACGCGTAAGGGCAAGTGATGATCTTTTAAAGAACGCTAATTCTCTAAAAGAACTTTCATCAACGGCTCCGGCGGAAACCGCCCAAAGGCTTGAAAAACTTTCAGAAGGGTTGAGGAACCTGGCTCTTTCAATATAGCGACTCTACCTGTGAGTTACGCCGCTGTTGCGGTTGGGGGTGCCATAGGAGCCGTGGCACGTTACGCCGTGTCTGGTTTTGCGCATGGCAGGCTTGGCGTTGGGTTTCCGTATGGAACCTTGCTCGTTAATACGGTGGGCTGTTTTTTGCTTGCCCTGG
The DNA here is from genome assembly GCA_024278445.1 of Nitrospirota bacterium. Classification (GTDB taxonomy): domain Bacteria; phylum Nitrospinota_A; class UBA7883; order UBA7883; family JAJRTC01; genus JAJRTC01. The sequence continues at coordinate 43,773 of JAJRTC010000216.1, read as the reverse complement.
TGATCGAAACTGCCGGCACACGCTATATCATCCATCCCGGCGTGAAACTTTTTTTAACCGTTGGCGTTCTTGGGGGTTTTACCACTTTTTCCACATACTCATATGAGACCTTATCCATGGTGCGTGACGGAATGTTTGGCTTTGCCGTGTTAAATGCGTTCGGCTCTCTTGCATTGGGTCTTTTAGGTGCCTATGCCGGCATGGTGGTGGGGAGGCTATTATGAACAAAAATTTTACGGATGGTATGCTCCTGCGGATTTTTATTGGCGAGGCCGATCTTTTGGATGGGGTACCTCTTTTTGACAAGGTTTTGGAACTGGTCAGTCAAACGGGGCTAATGGGTGCTACCGTCCTGCGCGGTATAGAGGGCGTTGGGCAGAGGCGGGAAACTCACACCGCAAAGATTTTGAGATTATTGGAGAATCTGCCTGTTGTGGTAGAGGTTATCGACGAGCCGTCCAAAATAGAAAGCCTCCTAAAGGCAGTAGACGAAATTTTCGAAAAAGCTGGCTGCGGCGGCTTTGTAACAACCGAAAAGGTTGCCATGAAACGATATAAAGACACGTCTGGCTAAAGGGGCAAACTTTCCTGCACGGGTTCATGCCCCTTTGGCAGTTCAAAAAAAAGGCAAGTTCCTTTGCCAGGTTCGCTCTCCGCTCCTATTTTTCCATCGTGATTTTTTATTATCACCCTGCAGGCAAACAGCCCCGTCTGTTCATAGTTTTCACCCTCTCCCGTGTGGAACTGGTCGAACATTTTTTGTATTTGCCATTTTTCAACACCTTCACCGCTGTTTTTAACTTCAAACCGCACCATGGAATCATTCTCCGTGACCTGCGCTTCAACGGCGCCTTTTTCCTGTGCGAACATGATGGCGTTTTCTAAAAATTTAACCATGGCGACGCTTATAAGATCCTTGTTCACATGTGTAATATCGTTCTCTGCGGAGGATTTAAAGCTAAGCCGGATATTTTTTTCCTGCGCCAAACTTGTAATGCTTTTAACCGCCTCCTTCGCCATAGCCGATAGGCTTACCTCTTTAAACGAGGTTGCGTCAAAACATTTGCCGTTTATAAAACCTGCCAACGCCCTGTCTATTGTTTTCTCAAGTCCGTAAAGCTCGGCTAATAACGCCCCCACGGCAACTTCGCTTGTTCTCGGAGCGTTTGCGTATAAAGACTCTGCGATTCTGGTCGCGGTTGCAAGGCGGTTTTTTGTTTCCGGGCTTGCCATGGCCAGAACGCGCTCTCTCATATCATCTGCCGTCGCCAGGTTCTTTTTGAATTTTTTAAGCTTTCCCCTCAGCCTTGCTATTTCCTCTTCCTGGCGTCGTATCGTTTTTATAAGTTCTTCATCTATACCTTTTGTTTTACCCGTAACCGCTCCACTATGCTGTTCTATTCCCTCCTCTAACTTGTCGATATAACGTGCAAGTGCCGTATAGTTTGATTTCGTTTCTTTGATAGCGTCGCCTAAACGCAGGTTCATGTTATTAAACAGGTCAAAAAGAGACTTGGCCCATTTAGCTTTTTCCCGGTTTAGCGGCTTTTCTAACGTTGCTCCAGAGCTTGCGACGGCTTTCATTCCTTCGCCAAGTATTTCAAGTGGCGAAAAGAAGTTTTTCAAGATCAGAAGAAAAATAATAACGGCAATAATAGTGGCTGTCAGCAGGGCCAGAATGGCTATTCTTTTTACTTTGTTCAAAGGTGCCAACGCTTCATGCTCAAAAGTTATGGCAGTGATAGAAAGATCAAGGCCCGGGATGGCAAGGGGAGCATATGCGACGATTAAATTTTCGTCGTTTGCGTTTGTTATAGTTTCCACGCCGTCATCCATTATTACCTTGGGCAGGTTTATTTTAACGTCTGCGTCATCTGAAGATGCGACCGCTCGTCCATCGCTATCCGTTATGCGCAGAGCTACGTTAAGGCTGTGCCACATTTGTAGTGATAACGAGCTTTTAGATATTGCAGGTTTTACAATAAACGCCAATGCGCCAGATATTTTGGCACCGTCTTTTATCGGAATAGCTATAACGGCTGTTCCGTGAAGATTTTCAAGCGGGATAAAAGATGCCCCCGGTTCTTTGCCTTTGAGCACGTTTCGTACGGTTTTGGATATGGCCGGGTTGAGTTGGCCTGATACCATTACCGATGTGCCAATAGATTTTATCTTGGTCGAATATATTACAAATCCTTTAGACGCTTCGATAAGCAGGATATTATCAAGGCCGAGTGATGTGGCCACACGCATAAACTCAGGGTGGCGTTTTGCGTGAATCTGAAGGTATAAACGGCTGTCGTCCGCAATTTGGTCTTTCGTGCGCGCAAGCTCCTTTTTAACTTTTTTGAGTGCGAACTCAAAAGAGGGGCTGACAAGGTAGAGGGCTTCCTCGAACTCGCGTATGATGTTTGCCGTGTCGCTTTTTACGGCGGTGGAGATGAGGGCGGAAGCCACCCTGTCGTAGCTCTCCTCAATAAACCGCTTGTTCGTGTCCCTGGTGGCGGTGACCTTTTGCGTGGCCTCGTTTAACAGGATCTCCTTGAACTTATTGTATGAGAACCCGCTGGTTATAGCCGAGGCTGTTATAGCGACAGCGATAATGTAGATCGCCGTTAGTATTTTTTGCCGTTTGAATTTCACCATGCTAACTTGCATTATTCATGACATTTTCTCTATGAGTCAAGGTAGTCGTTGATTTTACAGGCTCTTGTTCCACGAAACCCGTAAAATTGCATGGCTTGATAAATAAATTGGTGTTTTGGTAGGTTTTTGCCTGATTACACAGGATAGGGGGGGGACTGATTTTCCTGAGCCGTTTTTTTCTTGGGTGGGTAGTGCAGATTGTATCCTAATATTAAAAAATCAAGGATTGAAGAATCTTTCGGGTATTCGCTGGCGAAATATCTCATTTTATTTTCAATAATCGCGGGTATCAGGAGCTGGACGATAATATGGTCGGAAAGCCTGCCATATATCTCCATGGCCACAGAGTCACGGGCTTCTATTCCTGGCTTTGTATACTCAATATTCGTCAAGTCTTCAAAATGCTCGGTTTGTACTCTTGCCTTTATTTCCGCTATCTTTTTAACCAGGTATCTTGCGAGTATTACAGATTGCAGGTCGTTGCCAAGCCTTATGGGAAGTTTGTCGACCGAAAACCGTTCTTTTGCCTGATATACAGTGTCATCAAATGCGGTTTTCATTCTTTTTTCGAAACCGTCAATCATATTCTGCGTGCCCGGTTTTGTCGTGCGCTTTGAATTAGCTTCCTTGATGGTTCGAGAGAGGTCTACAAGGTCGTAAGTCGCACCTGTGATGATATCGATACATTCTTTTGCAGAGTCATCTTTTGTAAATAAATTCAGGTTTTTTGCAAATTCTTCAGATAAAGCTTTTTTGATGGGTACGCCTTCGTATTTCCCGGATTTCATAACCGACCGCGCAAGGAGTGAAAGGTTGTTTATGCAGGTTGGCGGTGCTTGCTGTATATCAGGCATGGGCTGGTCTTTTATCTGGTCAAGATAGGTGACTTCTCCTAATGCCTTGTCTACCCTGTCCAGAAGGTTTGCGACGGGGTCGAAAAAACTGCTCGATATATTAGATGCTTCAACGTCGTTTCCCAAAATTTCCTCAAGTGCCGTCACGTCTTTGGTAAAATCATGCGGTTTGATTGATTCATTTTTTATATATTTTCTGAACAGTGAATCGTAGCTCAATGTGCTGGTTTTTATTCGCATTACACCAAGCTTTGCAAAATACCAGAGCATTTTTTTTGTCGTTTCTTTTGACTGCTCGAAGTAGCCTGTCAGCGTTTCTGCCGGAACCAAAAGAACCACCGACCTTTGTGACGCGAGGACGGTGGCCGTTCTGTGTACGGATGAAAAAACCCCTATTTCTCCTAAAACAGCCGGGGCGTGTACAGTTTCGATGTTTACTGCGAAAGTCTCCCCGTTTATTTCTACCTTTTTTTCAATTACGCATTCGCCGGCCAGCAAGATGATAAGGATGCGCTGTGAATTATCGGCAGGGTCGATCAGGGCTTCGCCACGTTTGAACGTGTGTGGAGGCATTTCAGCCAACCGGGCTACTTCCTGACGGGTCAGGAAGTTAAATTCCGGCATCCAGGCCATCATGCTTATGGTCTGGTCAGTTAATGCCCTGTGTCTTGCGCTATCGTCATAAGACAGCGAGACATCGTCGTTTCCCCTTTTTCTCTTCATACTAGCCACTCCCCTTTTTACAGGAACGCAAGTTCCTGGGCAGTAAGGCAGGCACCTTATTGTAATATGGCATCTAGCATATTTTAATGGACATATGGCCTGCCATGTAAGGAAAACAAGATATATCCAACATAATCAATCGTCTTCCATGCCTGATACGTATGCAAAATGAATTTTCTTGCGAAGGGCCAGAAAATCTTTCATGCCGTCGATAAATGCCACAAAGTCCTCTTCCGATAACTGGTTGAAAACTTTGTCAAGTTCGGTTTCCCCTCCGCCGTTCCAGATATCCCATGCAAGCCGGATCAATATATCACCAGGATCGTCGAGATCGAGGGCTTCAGGTGTGGATGTTGTATCAAAAGCGCCATTTTCTTTAGTTAGTTTTTCTATAAGGAACGGGTGGTTTCGTAAAACCGTTTTGATGGCGGTAAGGCGCATATCGCTATTTATTTTTGATAGATCGCTCAATCTTGCTACTCCTCTATGTTGCCTGTAGAATGTCTAGACTTCAGGCCTTCGTTTTACCGGATGGCCTGAAAAACAAGGATATCATATGTGAAAAATGTTGTTTTCTCAATTTGTGATAGGTACCATTGTGATTTTGCGGATAACTTGAAAGGCGGATGTAGATGACTAAGACCATAGAAAACGCGGTTCAGAAATCTAAAGAGAGGCTCAAAGGCTTGGGAAATAGCGAGGGCGAACTTTCGGCTGAGCAACGTAAAGAACTTCGAGAGGCTAAAAAACGATTAAAACGCGCACAGCGTAGCATGCGTGTCAATAAAACGTTGGCAGGTAAAAAAGAAGAGATGGCGACACGCCAACAAAAAAACCTAGAAACGGCCAAGGAAAAAGAAGCGAAGAGAAAACAGTCTAAAGAAACGGCTCTTGCCAAGGCGGCTGAAAAACAGGCCAAAGACGATGCCGCTTTGGAAGCCGCGAAAAAAGTGGCTGAGGAAGCGAAAAAGGAAGAAACGCCAGCGGAGAAATCTGAATAGGCAAGTAACTTCGCCCGTTATAAAAATCCTCTCCCTGGCGGAAGAGTACACGCAGGCTCTCCACCGCCAAGAAGAGGTGAGGGGGTTATCTTACTTCACCGCTTACAAGCCTTATCATGGCTCCTGATGGTAACTTGCGTTTTGAGGCGTATGAATGTGCCGTATGGCCGTTTACGTCCTTTATAGAAACGTTTGCACCCTCCTTTAGCAAGGTTTTGGCTATGTAGTTGCGGTTCAGATGAGCCGAAAGCATCAGGGCTGTTTGGCCGTGTTGATTTTGCATGTCCGGGGCGGCGCCGTTTTCAATCAGGATTTTGGCAGATTTACCATTTCCTTTTGTTACGGCCCACATGAGCGGTGTGTGTCCGCCAAAATCCTGTGCGTTCAGGTCGGCTCCGTTTGCTATAAGAACCTTGAGAATGGCGTTGTGCCCATTTTGGGCGGCCAGGGAGAGCGGTGTTGCGCCATTTTCATCTCTTGTGTTAACGTTGGCCCCTTTTGCTATCAGGTCACGCGCTACGCTTGCGTTCGTTTTATCTCTCGCAACGGTAATGAGCTTTTTTGAAAACGGGTTTGCGTTAGCCAAACCTGCGCTTCCTATGAAAAATAACGCAATGACTGTAACTGTGGCACCAAGTTTAAGTCTGTCTTTCATGTCTCATATTCTCCTTACTGCTAGGTTTAATTTCTTTTAATTTGGTCCCGCGCTTCTTTGTGCAATATATGCACAGTTTTAACTTTTTAACCTATCTGCAGAAAATCCGCATCGGTCGTATGCAATAAGAGCGCATTTTATCGGGGCGAAAAAGGAAAAATGCCTGGCTCTGCTTTATGTAATATGTTATTTCAGCTATGTAAAATGTTATATCACTCTGGGCTGTCCTTTGTTTTTTCAGGGTTTATTTGTGGCCCCCCCAAAAGGTGTTTTACCGCCCGGCCCTCTCCTTGTTGTTTACAAGCTTTGCTGTTTTAATATTAAAAGTATGAACAATCCGTTAGATATAAAACCACACTTGGATCGTCTGCTGGAAAAGTTTGACAGGTCAGCGTTAGAGCCGGACCCGCTCGCCGCCACGTTGGGCTATACCGCTTTTGAAGATATAGAGGTTTCATGCCTTATTGCCGGGCTGTTCGCCTATGGGAGGGCGGATCTTATACAGCGTAACGTGGCCGGGATACTCTCGATGATGGGAGCTTCTCCTGCGTTATTTTGTGAAAAGTTCAGGAAAAGTAAAGTCCCCGGCTGGGTTTCGGCGTTTTCATACAGGTTTCATAAGGGGGATGATCTTGGTGCGCTTATACACGCAATTGGCCGCGCCAGACGCGATCACGGGTCGCTTCTGAAGCTCTTTAAGGCGCATGACGACCCATCAGCCGAAACAATTCTTCCCGGCCTCACGGGCATGGTTTGCGCTTTGCGTGAGTATGCGAAGCGGGATACGCAAGCTTTTAATAGCCTACTCTCAAACCCGTCGGGCGGTGGTGCCGTAAAACGCTGGAACCTGTTTCTGCGGTGGATGGTGCGTAAGGATGACATTGACCCGGGCCCGTGGAACGGCCATATTTCCACATCAAGGCTTATAATACCGCTGGATGTTCATGTTGGCAGAATCACTCGAAGACTTGGGATGCTAAAAAGAAAGTCAAACGACTTGAAAGCGGCATTGGAAGTTACCCGTTTCCTGCGAGCGCTTGACCCTGAAGACCCGGTAAAATACGATTTTGCCATCTGCTCGTATGGTAAGCTTGGCTACTGCGTCAGCAAAATCAACCCGGCCCTCTGCGACAGTTGCGATCTGTACCTGATCTGTCAGCGATAGTCATTAAATTTCACGCTGAAAAAAAAAGTTTGCTTTTATTTTTTTACTGGATTAGAATAGCTTTCTAATTTAGAATGAATTTAAACAGTAGAGCTATTATTGGAGGATATTTATAATGTCAATACAGGTTCAATCACCTGCCCCGGATTTTAAAGCAACCGCCGTTATGCCGAACAAGACGTTCAAAGAAGACCTGAGCCTTGCTGACTATAAAGGTAAGTGGGTTGTCCTGTTTTTCTATCCGCTCGATTTTACGTTTGTATGTCCGACGGAGATAACGGCTTTTTCCGACAGGGTCGGAGATTTTAAAGAGCTGGGTGCAGAAGTTTTGGGCTGTTCGGTAGACAGTCACTTTACGCATTTAGCATGGGTCGAAACTCCACGCGCCAAAGGTGGATTGGGTGAAATCGCATATCCGCTTATAGCCGACCTGACCAAGAAAATAGGTGAGGACTATGGCGTTATGTTGCCAAACGGAATTACGCTTCGCGGGCTTTTTATTATCGACCCGAAAGGAAACCTGCGTTATCAGGTTGTGCATGACCTTGGCATCGGCAGGAACGTAGACGAAACTTTGCGCGTTTTAGCCGCCATCCAGAGTGTAGATAAAACAGGCGAGGTTTGCCCTGCAGACTGGAAACCTGGTGCCGATACCATGAAGCCCGACCCTGTAGGGTCGCAGGAATATTTTGCGACTCACGGCTAGATAGCTTTTATCGATATAATCCAAAGGGCGGTCCATTTAGGATCGCCCTTTTTTTGTTCGGAGTTCTAATGTCATGATGGCAAGTCATCGGCCTTTCGGGGCGCACATGTCTATCGCGGGCGGGGTATCTAAAGCCCCTCAAAGGGCTTTTGACGTTGGCGCGAGGTCTATTCAGATATTTACTAAAAACAACAACCGCTGGAAAGGCAAACCTCTCACGGAAGGCGAGATCGCAACTTTTAATGAAAATAAAAAGAAGTTGGGGATAGACGTTTTTGCGTCGCACGATTGTTACCTGATAAATCTGGCTTCGCCGGATAAGGAGCTAATGAAAAAATCGCGGGAAGCGTTTTTAGACGAGATCGACCGTGCCGACGCGCTTGATGTGCCATGTCTTGTGTTTCATCCTGGGGCGCATGTAGGAGTTGGGGAAGGTGACGGCTTAAAAAGAGTGGCCGAGTCGCTGAACTTTGCATTATCAAAAAGACCGGATAGTAAACTTAAATTAACGATCGAGACAACCGCAGGGCAGGGGACGGCGTTGGGATACAAGTTTGAACATCTGCGGCAAATAATCGACAATGTAGGCAAGCCTGCGCGTATAGGCGTTTGTCTTGACACTTGCCATGTTTTTGCGGCCGGCTACGAAGTGAACACGGAAAAGGGATATAAGGCCGTTTTCAGAGAGTTCGATGATATCGTTGGAATTAAAAAACTCCTGATGTTTCATATAAACGATTCCAAACGAGAACTGGGCTCACGGGTAGACAGGCATGAGCATATAGGGAAAGGTCATATCGGCCTTGAGTGTTTTCGCCTGCTTGTAAATGACTTACGGTTCAAAAATATACCGATGATACTTGAAACCCCCAAAGGGGCGGATGGGGCCGAAGATGTTGTAAATCTCAAAATATTGCGCAATTTAATTGGGGGAAACAAGTAAAAACAGTAAGGTCGGCTCTGTTTTAACCGCAGGCTATCATGTGATAGAATCCAACCTGCAACATTAAATTCAACTTTGCTCCGGGGTTTTAGCAAATGTCTGACGATAAAGAGAAGGATGGAGATAAGGAGAGGGACAGGGAAATGGATGAGCTTTCCCGCGCCATAGTAGAGGCTCTTGTGAAATCTGACGAGGTGCGAACAGCCATGACTCGTGCGGCCAGGAAAGAGGACGTGTGCGAAGGCTCGTTTCTTGTTCTGATGCTCAAGGTTAAAAATCTGGCCCAATCCATGGGTGTAGATGTTACGCGGCCCTGTGATATGAGCTGTGACGAAAAAATGGAGCTTGACTCAGAAGGGGTTGGAGATGCCAAACCGGAAGACGATATTCCGGCTCACAGTGAAGACGGGCGAAAGCTTACACAGGGTGAAATCGCTTTTCGTGAATATATGTCGAGCCGGTTCAACTAAGATGGCTGGCTCAAAAAACATGGCCTGATTTTTTAGTAGAACGCGTTTTATCTCGCGATGGCGCAGAGCCTCTCACCATGCATTGCGAAAAATATGGAATCTCACGATCTTTACCAAGCCCGCTGTGCCATGGTCGAGCGGCATTTAAAGGGTAGAGACATAAAAGACCCCGCCGTTTTAAGAGCCATGGGATCGGTTAAACGGGAAAAATTTGTAGATTCTTATTACATCGATTCCGCATACGCAGATATGCCTCTTCCCATCGCCTCAGGGCAGACGATAAGCCAGCCTTACATAGTGGGCACAATGACTCAGGCGTTACGTCTTGAAGAAACGGACACGGTGTTGGAAATCGGCACGGGTTCAGGGTATCAGGCGGCTATATTGGCGCAGATCGTTAATGAAGTATACAGTGTTGAAATAGTTAAAGGGCTTGCCAGGTCGTCTGCTACGCTGTTGGCTGAGTTAGGGTACGAAAACATAAAGGTGATGCAGGGCGACGGCTATATGGGCTGGCCGGAATATGCGCCTTTCGACAAAATTATTGTAACGTCTGCGGCTGGAAAAATTCCGCACCCTCTGGAAAAACAGCTAAAGGATGACGGAATGCTTATAATGCCGGTTGGCGGTACAGGTTCTCAAGAGCTTCTGCTTGGCGTAAAGCGTGGTGAAAAGATGGAATACAAGGTTCTTATGATGGTAAGGTTTGTTCCCATGACAGGAAAAGCTGAAGAATGATGAAAAGATATGTTTGCGTTCATGGACATTTCTATCAACCCCCGCGCGAAAACCCTTGGCTCGAAGTCATAGAGGTGCAAGATTCCGCCTATCCTTTTCACGACTGGAACGAGCGGATAAACAGGGAGTGTTATGCACCCAATACGGCCTCTCGCTTGCTTGATGACGGTGGGCGTATAAAAGGCATCGTTAACAATTTTGAAAAGATAAGCTTTAACGTCGGCCCTACGTTATTGAGTTGGCTCAAGGCAAAAGACCCTGTTACATATAAAAAAATAATTGAGGCAGACAAAGCAAGCGTTGCGACGTATGGCGGGCACGGCTCCGCCATGGCCCAGTCTTATAACCACATAATAATGCCGCTTGCCACGGATAAAGATAAGGAAACTCAAATTATCTGGGGAATAGCCGATTTTAAAAGCCGTTTTGGAAGGGAGCCTGAAGGGATGTGGCTCTCCGAAACTGCGGTCGATAAAAAAACCTTGGAACTGCTCGCGGATAACGGGATTTTATTTACCGTATTATCGCAAAATCAGGCAGATGCTACTCGCAGAGCAGGGGAACATAATTGGCACGATTTAAAAACGCCGATAGATCCTGCGCGTTCATACGTTCAACCTCTGCCGGATGGTAAAAGCATCGCGCTTTTTTTTTATGACGGGCCGATAAGCCAGGCGGTGGCGTTTGAACGGCTTTTGTCTGACGGTGGAAAGTTTGCAGATCGATTAAAATCCGGCTTTTCTGATAATCGCGACTGGCCCCAACTTTTACATATCGCGACCGATGGTGAAACCTTTGGTCACCATCACAGCTTTGGCGAAATGGCGCTCACCTATGCCTTGAGCCGTTTTGAATGTTGTGATGAAACTTGCCTTACCAATTATGGCGAATACCTTGCACTTTACCCACCGGTGGTGGAGGTGGATATATACGATAATTCATCATGGTCTTGCGTTCATGGTGTGGAGCGGTGGAGAAACGATTGCGGGTGCAACGTAGGCACGCCAGGGTTTAACCAAGAGTGGCGCGCACCGTTACGCGAGGCGCTAAACTATCTTAAAGGCGAGTTGGATGTTGTATTCAAAAGGGAAGGGGAACGGCTTTTCCATGACCCGTGGCTTGCCAGGAACAGATATATCGAGGTTATTTTAGACCGTAGCAAAACTATTGGCTTTTTGTCTGCCAATATGAAAAACGATAATTCAAACGACAAAAAAATAGACGCGATGAAACTACTTGAGTTGCAGAGAAACGGAATGCTCATGTTTACATCGTGCGGATGGTTTTTTGATGATGTTTCAGGTATCGAGACAGTTCAGATATTAAGATACGCCGCCCGCGCCATACAACTTTACGCTGATGTTACGGGTAGTTCTTTAGAAGAAAAATTTACCTCCATGTTAAGGGGGGCCAAAAGCAACATTCCTACTTGCGGAACTGCTGAAGACCTTTACAGGACGTCCGCCATGCCGGAGACCGCCTCTCTTGAAAAAGTTCTGGCAAACCATATTATCAGCAGAACGTTAATTCCCGGCTACACTTTGGGGCCGAGAGACCCTTACACAGTGGAAGAATCTGACAGGGTTGACAACCGGCATGGCGACGCCTCTCTTGCAATTTCAAGGGCCAGGATTTTTTCGAGCATAACATTAGAAGAAGAATCGGTGGTAATGGCCACTTTAAGGCTTGGGGCGACCGACGTTGCATGTTACGCCATGGAAAACGGAGGCGAAAAGCCTTATAAATCTTTGGTAGCGGAGATCGTTGCATCGTGGGAAAAACATGACGTTACCGAAATTATGCAAGTTTTGGAAAAGCATTTTAAAGGGCAGAGCTATTCGTTAAAAAATCTGTTTATGGAAAGCAGGCGCACTGCCCTCAACACTCTCTTTGCAAGCCACATAAAAAGTTTTCATGATATATACGAAGACCTTTTCTGGAAACGTAAGGAGATGATGGGCTATTTTCTGGAAAGCAACGTTCCGGCTCCTTTGGAGTTTCGTATGGCGGCTCAATACATTTTGGAAAAAGAGCTTATAGCCACCGCCGCCGGCATAGGCAATAACGGGTCAGCCGAAAAGCTGGGTGACCTTATGGCGGAAACAAAAAAATGGAACGTAGAAGTTAATCTTCAGCCAGTTAGAAAGGCGTTAGAAGCCCGTCTTTGGAAGCGGATAGAAACGGTTATGAAAGAAAAAGACCCTGAATCAGCCAGGCTGATTGTGCAAGTGATTCTGGCCGCTTTAACCACGGGTTTAGACGTTGATCTTTGGAGAATACAGAACGTATTTGCAGAAGTTTATTTTGGAGAAAAGAGTGTGGCCGACGAAGAGTTTTTAAAGCATTCGAACATGAAAAAACTTGCCATTCTTCTCAATTTTACGATACGAGCTTAGCGGGGAACTTCTGGTTATTAGGGGGGGCTCAGGAAAGACAGGTTCTGCCCCGATAGCGCTATTTTAAACCAAGCACGTCCTGCATATCGTAAATTCCGTTTGGCTTGTCGATAACCCACTTAGCCGCCAATGTGGCACCGTTCGCGAAGTTATCGCGCGACCCTGCCTTATGGGTTAGTTCCAGCCGCTCACCCTTGCCGGCAAAGATAACCGTGTGATCGCCGACCACATCGCCTCCGCGAAGTGTCATTACACCTATCTCTTTGGGGTCTCTTTTACCAGTTTGGCCGTGGCGCCCATAAACGCCAACTTTGCTTATTTTGCGATTAACCGCTTCGGCGGCGATCTTGGATAGTTTTACGCCTGTGCCGGACGGGGCGTCCAGCTTCTGGTTGTGGTGCATCTCAACGATTTCGATGTCATAACTGTCGCCGATGATTTTTGCAGTGTCATGCACGAGTTTAAAAAGAAGGTTTACGCCAACGCTCATGTTAGGGGCGATTATGGCGCGAACGCTTTTTTTCATGCCATTAAAAGTGTTCCAATGCTCATCGGTAAAACCTGTGGCACCTATTACGATGGCTTTGCCATTTTCCGCCGCAATCAGGAAATGCTCAAGCGCGGCCGTGGGTGACGTGAAGTCTATAATCACGTCGCAATCGCCAATTATGTCGGCTAAACTTTCTTTTACCGTTATGTTGTTAGAACCGATTCCGGCAAGCTCACCTATATCCTTGCCAACGTAAGAACTTCCCTTTTGCTCGGTTCCTCCGCAAATTGAAAGGCCCTCTGTTTCTTTCACGGCGTTCACGATACATCTGCCCATTCTGCCCGCACCACCCGCCACGCCAACTTTTATATCCGCCATCAGATAAGCTCCATCTGTTTCATGACAGACTGAAGCTTCTCCCGGCTCATCTGTGATATGGGACAAAGCGGCAGACGAATTTCATCGGTAACCTTACCCATCATCGCAAGGGCCGCTTTTACGGGTATAGGGTTTGTTTCTATGAACAATACCTTCATTAACTCAGCCATTTCGTAGTGCACTCTTTTTGCCGCTTTAAAATCACCAGCCGCCGCAAGTTCCACCATTTTTGCCATTTTAGCCGGAACGACGTTGGCGGTAGTGGATATAACACCCTTCGCCCCTAGTACCATCATGGGAAGAGTTAAGGTGTCGTCACCTGAGAGGATAACCAGGTCGTCGCCACAGCGTGAAATTATTTCCGTCGTTACGGCAAGATCGCCTACAGCGTCTTTTACGCCTGCTACGTTTTTAAGTTCCGCAAGGCGGGCGATAGTATCTGTTGATACTTGGGATGCCGTTCTGCCCGGAATGTTGTATATGAATTGCGGGATGGATACAGCCTCGGCTATTGCTTTATAGTGCTGGTATATCCCCTCTTGTGTAGGCTTGTTGTAATATGGGTTCACCAGCAGGGCCGCGTCTGCCCCGACGTTTGCCGCGTGTTCTGTAAGCGAGATGGCTTCCACCGTGGAGTTAGAGCCTGTTCCGGCCATTACGGGGATACGTTTGTTTACGGTTTTTACGCAAAGCTCTATCACCCTGTTGTGTTCCGCATGGGACAAGGTGGGTGATTCGCCGGTTGTGCCGCAGGCGATTATTCCGTTTGTTCCCTGTTCTATGTGCCACTCTATGAGGTTTTTGTATGCATCTTCATCTACCCTGCCGTTTTTAAACGGTGTAACAATGGCAACGTGTGATCCGCTAAACATTTAAAATCTCCGAAAAACCGTTAATTGAAAGGGGTTTATTGTAGCAGTAAATGGCCAGTTTTTGTGTATGCTCCGTTTTAGAGGCTTATAGCACCTTCAAAAACTTCAGTGGCGGGGCCTGTCATAAGCACCCTGTTATCTTTTGTCCACTCTATTTTAAGTGTTCCGCCCGGTAATTCCACATTAACGGTTCTGCCAGTTTTGCCGTTTAACGCGCAGGCCACCGCCACGGCGCAGGCCCCCGTTCCGCAGGCTAACGTTATTCCGGATCCACGTTCCCACACACGGGTTTTTACCCTATTTTTGCTTTTTACTTCAACAAATTCCACGTTCGTTCCGTTCGGGAACGTTTTACTCTTTTCAAGGGGTGGCCCCTCGTTCGCAAGGTTCACTTTATCTGCGTTCTTCGTAAAAATAATGCAGTGCGGATTGCCCATCGATACGGCGGTTATCCTGTATGATTTTTTGCCTATTTTAAGCGGTTTGTTCACAACCTCGCCCTTGAATGTTGTCGGGACGGACGGGCCGTCTAAAACTGGTTCGCCCATGTCCACCTGAACGAGGCCACCCTTTATCATTTTGGGGCGGATTATTCCTGCGGGAGTTTCGACATCGACATAACCCTTCTTTTTTATTACGGGGTCTTTTCTGTCCCACAGATATTTTGCGTAACAGCGGATACCGTTGCCACACATCTCGACTTCCGACCCGTCGGCATTAAATATCCTCATGCCGTAATCAGCTTTTTTTGACGTGGTTATGACTATTATCTGGTCGCACCCCACCCCGAAATGCCGGTCGCACAAATGTTTAGCTTTTTTAGCAAGCCCCGGGATTCTTTTATGGCGTGTGTCGATAACGATAAAATCGTTACCTAGCCCGTGCATCTTGGTGAAATTTATATTAGCCATGGCGACCTACTTTAAATAGTCGGGTACGGTTTCTCCGCGCACGAGATCGTCATACGTTTCCCGTTCGCGTATTATGTTGAATTGCGACCCGTTAACGAGTATTTCCGGCACGCGAGGTCGGGAATTATAGTTAGACGACATTGTGAAGCCGTAGGCGCCAGCGCTCATCACGGCGATCATCTCCCCCTGTTTTAGCACAGGTAAAATTCTGTCTTTGGCAAGGAAATCGCCAGACTCGCATATAGGGCCGACCACGTCTGCGGAAACTTTTTTGCGGCTCGTCGTATCTTCGTCCAGCGGGACGATTCCCTGGTAACTGCCATAGAGGCTTGGCCGCGCGAGGTCATTCATGGCGGCGTCGACTATATAGAAGGTTTTACCCTCGTTTATTTTCGTATACATAACGCTTGTTACAAGGGCTCCTGCGTTACCGGCTATAACACGGCCCGGCTCGAAGATTATCGTGCGTCCGCTATCCTTGAGCAACGGGGCGATAGCCTCCGCCAGTTCTTTTGGGTGCGGTGGCGCTTCATCGTTGTATGTGATGCCAAGCCCGCCGCCGACATCGATATACTGAATATTTATTCCCTCGTTTTCCAACCCGCGCACGAGAGCCAACGTTTTATCAAGCGCGTCTACGAAAGGGGTTATCTGTGTTATCTGCGAGCCTATGTGCATATGCGCCCCGACAACCTCTATGTTGTCAAGCGCCGATGCCTGCCTGTATTCCTCGAAAGCTGAATCGTAGTTAATGCCGAATTTGTTTTCTTTTAACCCCGTAGAAATATACGGATGTGTTTGCGGGTCTACGTTCGGGTTAACGCGGAGCGCAACTTTTGCCTTTACGCCAAGCTCAGCCGCCACCGTGTCTATCGCTAAAAGCTCCTGGGACGACTCTACGTTGAACATAAGAATGCCTGCTTCAAGGGCGCTTTTTATCTCGTCCTTTTTTTTACCGACACCGGCGAAAACGATTTTCCCCGGTTCCATGCCTGCCTTCAACGCGCGGAAAAGTTCACCGCCAGATACGATATCGGCACCGCCTCCAAGCTTTGAGAAAATTTTAAGCACAGACAGGTTGGAGTTTGCCTTAACCGCAAAGCAGATAAGGTGCGGTATCGTTTCGAACGCCTTGTCAAAAACATCGTAATGACGCGACAACGTGGCGTGGCTGTAGCAGTAAAAAGGAGTGCCGACCTCTTTTGCTATTGTAGATAGAGGAACGTCCTCGCAATAGTATTCACCGTTTTTATATTCAAAATGACGCATTTTGTTTCGACTACCTGCGGTTGAAAATAGAATGTGAACTTGCCATTGTGAGATATGCCCTAAAGTTTGTCAATAATTTGACTTTTTTTGACTACGCCTAGTATTGGTACGCCCGGCAGGATTCGAACCTGCGACCCCCGGATTAGAAGTCCGATGCTCTATCCAGCTGAGCTACGGGCGCAACTCTTTTATTAATAGGCGTCTAATAGGCAGTAGCGTAAAAACGCTACGTTTTTGCGCCATCAGAAACAGGCTATTTTATACCACAAAACCCTTAGGTATAGAACCTGCGAAACCTCTGAAACATTGAAGAGACTAAAGTAAAGCCCGAATATAATAAAATGTGCTGGATACCACTAAAAAAATACAGCAAAATTGCAGATAACTGTTTGATAAAATACTTTTACAATAAATAGTCTTAAAGCCAGCTATCATTTAAGTATAATGATCAATTTTGCGCTACTTTAAATAGTAATGATCGATACAGTAAAAAGTTCTATAAAACTCAATTTTCTTTCACCTGCCATTGAAAGACCCTCTTTGCTACGTACTTTTGCCATATTTTACATATATGCCGCTCTAGTAGCCGTTTTCATCCAATTTATCGTGTTGCCATATATGCTTCCGGCCTACCACAATGGTATTGGTCTTATTCGCGGGCTGGATTCAGAAGGTATTCACCTTCTTGCGGTAGATCAGGCCAACCGTATAAAAGAGTACGGCTGGGGTGCATGGCAAATGCAACCCATGTCACAAGGGCCTGCTGGCATAGCTTCTATAGTCTATACCTTTTTACCAAATATTCCAGCTATGCTTATCCCGCTTAATGCCCTTGTGCACGCATTAAGCGGTGTGATTTTGGTGCATATTTATCAGAGAATAACAGGCAACTATCTAAGTGCATTTATCGGCTCAATTCCATTTGTCGTATTCCCGACCTCTCTTATGTGGTGTGCACAAATCCATAAAGATGGTTACACCTTTTTAGGAATATACCTAATAATTCTAGGCTGGATTTGTTTAACCGATGAGCGTACCTGGCAGTCACTTCCAAGGGCGGCATTAGGTTACAGCATGGTTTTTCTGGGCGCAATGATAGCATGGACCATTAGGCCATATATTGTAAAAATAGCGCAAATCATATCTGTTTTTCCTTTTCTTATACTACTTGTGTCCGCAGTGCTCTGGGTTTGCCATGGCCGATTATCGGCATATCGCGCCGTCATGGCAATAGTTTCTACTGCATTCTTAATATACAGCTTTTCATGGATAGCAAACCCGCTATCACCATTGGAGCAAAAGTTGGGGCAACAGGAGAATCTTGACTTTAATGTAGCATTTCTTACAAAGCAGACGTACCCACAAGAACTCGACATCATCACCCAAAGTTTTGATCGTCGCAAGTATGACTCAGGCAAAATGAGTTTTCAGCATAAGAATTTGCGTAAGGAACAGCATAAGAATTTGCGTAAGGAACAGCATAAGAATTTGCGTAAGGAACAGCATAAGAAAAGATATGTTGATGATAATTTGGGACGTTTGATCAAGGACTGGTCTAAGACAAAGTTTATCCCTGCCCTGCTGGAAATCAAATTATATTATCTGGCCAATATTCGTGAGGGGTACCGACTTGGGTACCCTGAAGCAGGGAGTAATATTGATGTTGATATTAGCTTAAAAAGTGCTGGTGGTGTTTTTCTTTATATACCACGCGCCATACAAATATCTTTATTGGCTCCATTTCCTGATATGTGGTTCACTCAAGGTCGCAATTCTTTGAGTACGCTAATGCGATTTGTCTCTTCAATTGAAATGATTCTGGTGTATGTAATGCTCATAGGCCTTCTTCTGTTTGCTCGAACATGGTTTTTTAAAAAGGACTTTTGGATATCTGGTTCCTTTGCGATAAGCCTGCTTGTAGCAAAGGGAATAGCCATTGTAAATTTAGGCACACTCCACAGGCTAAGATATGGTGAACTCCTTTTGATCGCCGGGGTTGGTCTTTCATGCATGGCTTTACACTTCATTAAGAAAGGCAAGGGACAGAAAATACCAAGTAAGCATATATGAGAAATGGGGGCCACCTCTCAGCCCCGCTCGGTTTTTTCTGGTTGTGCGCCGGGAGAAGTCTGCAATAGACGCGACTTTGAGCCAAAGGAAGCATAATTAACCATGGGGAATCCACTTATAAACCGCAGAGTACCTCTCCGAAATACAGAAGCCTTCCTGCTATAACACATTGTAAGGCAAAGCTATTTTTGCATTGCTAGCGTATGCTAGAATACATACATTTTTCAGCTGAGACTAATCAGCAAATTATTATTTTGGTGCTACTTGGAATGCTACACAGTATTTCTCCAAAACATGTCTGGGGTCTTTATTTTTGCTATTCATGTGTGGCGGCTTTGCTATTACAATTAGTCATTTTGCCATATTTTCTTCCTCAGTATGATGATGGTAACGGCCTTGTAAAAGGTACCGATCAGCAAGGGTTTCACCTTATAGCAAGCAAGTTAGCCGATAAAATTAAACTTGAGGGGTGGAGTGCGTGGGAACTACGCCCACAGGCACATGGACCGGCTGGAATAGCCGCCGCTATTTATTCTGTGACGACGGTTAAAAAACCTTTGGTTCTGATACCCATAAACGCTTTTGTTCATGCGACAAGCGGTCTTTTGCTAATGCTTCTTTACCAGCGCTTTACAAACAGTAGTTATCCTGCCTTTTTGGGATCAATCCCCTTCATAGTGTTTCCATCTTCAATGATGTGGTACGCACAAATACACAAGGATGGTTATGTAATATTAGGATTTCTTCTTATCGTTTATGGATGGGTATTGCTTTCGGATAAAAAGAACTGGAATTCGTTACGTCCCATTATCAAAATCCTTCTTCTGATTATAGTCGGGGTAAGTTTAATTTATGCTATGCGCCCATATCTTATACGTGTAATACAACTCCTTTCTGTTATTGTAGCTCTAATGATAATGGTGGCAACCTGTGTTTATTGGTACCAAAAAGTCATAACTTCCAAATCTGCTCTGAGAGCTTTTTTAGGGTTTGCAATGGTTCTTGGCGTAATGTTTGGATTTCTTATGAATAATAGCCACGTAGAAAATATATTGGATCAAAATAAATATATCGATTTTAATGCAGATTTTTACAGAGCTATTTTAGATGAAACCAAAGATGGTGTTGAAATATCGTTACGAGCCAGAATTGTGCAAGATATGTTTAAAGAAAACAATGATGGCAAACTTGTAAAAATATGGGATAAAACGGGGATACTTCCCAATTTTATTGAGACTAAACTTTATCAGGTAGCTTTGGTTCGTGACGGGTTCAGGCTAGGCTATCCAGATTCAAAAAGTAACATCGATCATCATGTAGGTTTCAGAAGCGCATGGGATGTATTATCTTACTTGCCACGCGCGTTACAGATAGCTACACTTTCTCCATTTCCCAAGCACTGGGCTGCGGAAGGTTCATCTAAATTTAATACATACATGAGAAAGATGACCGGGGTGGAGACGACAATATCATATATATTGTTGAGTGGCGCACTATTTGCCGTTTATGAATGGAGACGGCGCTTAGATCTTTGGATTATTATAATATTTGCCTTTGGCCTTCTTGCCTTAAATGGTTTTACCATATGTAATGTTGGAACGCTATATCGTATGAGATATGGTTACATGTTACTCTTTGCTGGCCTTGGTGGGGCATGGTTATCTATGACCCTGCTTAGCAAGAAAACTATACATAAAATTTAATGGGTTGTCCCAGGTAAGGCTTTGATGTTTTATAGAGAGTGGCAATTTAACGCCCCTCAGCCACCGGCTCCATTGAAACAGCTAAAACAATAGGTTAAAGAATTCATTGACTAGTTACCCGGGACAGCCCCTAATTTAGATATGCAAGATATACTTATAATAGTCGCTGTGCTAGTTATGGCTACATTAGTTAGGCTTTTGCCTCATTTTATGTTTACAGCCGGACTTGGTATTGATCATTGGTTTTGGAAGCTTTATATTGAGCGTTTAAAAGAAGATAAAAAGTTTCCCCCAACAATTCCTGAATACACTCTTGATGTCCATCAGTGGTATCCTCCGGTGTTTCCGCTTATTTTCAAGGCACTTCCACGAATAATTTTTGAAAAATATAGCCACCTTATAGCTATCTTTTTTGATATCGGCAGGATGATAGTATTGCTAATCTTTACATTTATGCTCAGCAATGGCTCTATCCTTGCTGTAGCCGTAGCCGGACTTATATATGCGACGATACCGCTACTTATAAGCTACAATGTTCAGCTAAATCCACGCGGGATTGGTGCATTAATGCTAGATATGATAGTCATCATCCTTATTTATGGCTATGTATTTGAGAATGATTTCTGGGTATGGCCAAGTGTTGTATTCTTGGCAGGATTGGTGCTATTGACTCATAAAATGACCACACAGCTTATGTGGTTTTTATTTATCTGTGCTGGAATTAGTCTTGAAAATTGGCGTTTTCCCGCCCTTATTCCGCTGTCAATAATTATGGCGATGGTTTTAAGCAAGGGTTTTTATTGGAAAGTGGCTATAGCTCACTGGGATATAATTACCTTTTGGAACAGGAACTGGCGATGGCTGGCCGCAAACCCTGTGAAGGAATCTCCAATATATGGAGAACCCGGTTACGATACTCCAAATAAGCTTCACAGATCTGGCTTTGGGGGCTTTAAGCGACGTACTTTATTTTTGTTGGGGTTTTATCCCGCAATCTGGGTATTGCTTTTCACGATCTCTATCAGTGCGATGCCAAAATTCGGGCAACCCCATATGTCTAACTGGCTATTATTGTGGATTGTCTACACATTGATTTTTGCTATTGCCACTACATTTATTCCATGGCTTAAATGTCTTGGGGCGGGCTATCTTTATATCTATAACACCGCAGTTCCATCGGCGCTATTACTAGGCATTTCGATACTTAATGACCAAGGCTCAACAGTTACATGGATTGGTGTCGGCGTTGCTCTTTTTGTTAATATCGCTGGTATTGCGATGTATTTGCAAAAACTTCAGGAAAGCAAAACACAACGCATTGACAGTGATTTTGAATTAGTTCTGGACTATCTGAAGAGTCTACCAAAAGGTGTGGTCATGTGCCTACCAGCTCACTGGTATGATGTGGTTGCATATAAAACGCGCCAGCCGGTTCTTTATGGTGCGCATGGTTATGGGTTTAAGAAACTGGAACCTGTATGGCCAAGGCTTATGGTCCCGATTGAAACACTTTATAAAAAATATGGTGCCAGATACCTTTTAACCATAGATAGCTATAACACAGAAAAATTTCTTTCCAGTTTGAAATACTCTACTGTAGTCGAGTTTGGAGAATACAAAGTGTACTCTTTAACACTCAAATGAAAAAACTAAAACACTGGATTTTGGTTTTTCTCCAGTCAAATCGAATTATAAGTGGTCTTTTCGGCTTAGTTTATGCCGTAATTTACGTCATGCTGGGGCGACGAGGAGCAACGGATCATTTTTTCTCTTCCTGGTCTTATCTTATTCGGGCAATAGAGATAAAAGGACGCCCGATGAATATCACTATTGAACCGTCATCATATTGCAACCTTGAGTGCCCTGTTTGTGAAACCGGTGCGGGTATCCTTGGCAGGGCAAACCAGCTCATGCAATTTAACAACTTTAAAATAGTTGTTGATAAAGTTTATTCGCATACTAATACACTGATGCTGTATTTCATGGGAGAAACTTTTCTAAACAAAAATGCCTATGAAATGATTCGTTATGCCAAGCAAAAAGGAATCCCATTCATAACCACTTGTACCAACGGCGATGTTGTAAACCCGGAAAAACTGGTTAAATCGGGCCTTGATGAAGTAAGTTTCCAAATTGGCGGGATGACTCAGGAAACACATTCTGTTTACCGCATAGGAAGCAACCTGGCTACAGTTTTAAAAAATCTTGAGGATACAATAAAATTTCGAGATGAATTCGGAAGCGATCTGACTGTATCATGCGGTTTTATTTTAATGAAACACAATGAACATGAGGTGGAAACTTTCAACACCCAAATGGCTAAAATCGGTGTTGATAACGCGGTAGTAATAGGGGCTTGTGTACGTACGGTAGAACAGGGTCGCGAAATGCTACCCAGCGATACGACCTATTGGGAATATGATCCAGATGCTTTCTCAAACGGTATTCTAATTCCCCGTAAACGCCTGCCGAGTGGGTGCCCTTGGATCTATTATTCGCTTGTGGTTCAGGCTGATGGTAAGGTAACTCCATGCTGTCGCGACCCAAAAGGAACTATGGTGATGGGCAACCTACTGGAACGGGAACTTGGTGAGATATGGAATGGGCTCAAATTTCAAAATTTCAGGAAGAAGCTACTTGAAAATCAAAAAGATATGGACATTTGCTCCTTATGTTCAGGTTACTGGGTCAGTAAAATCAGCTAAAATGGCTTGAGAACATAATTAAGGCTAAATTCTTCATTTTAAAAATTTTTAATAAAAAGAAAATTACTCGAAACGCTAAATGAGCCCTCAGGTTATATTGCTTAACACCCCCCACGGTTTGGGGTACTGGCATAACAGATCAGAACCAGGAATTGGCATGCCCATAGGGTTGCTGAGTATAGCGAGTAACCTGAAAAAGGCGGGGTTTGTCGCCGAACTCATTGATGGCCAGGTTGACCCCGGTTATCTAGATCTCCTTGCACAAAAAATAATGGCCCCTGACTTGTTATGGGTAGGGATTTCTTCTATGACATCAGGACTTGATGTGGCAAAGGCGGCTTCAGTTTTGATACGTAATAAACGCCCGGATATAAAAATAGTTTGGGGTGGGTTTCATGCGACCCTATTCCCTGAGTCAGTTGTAAAATCCGGATATGCAGACGCGGCGGTTGTGGGTGATGGTGAAATTCCAGCGGTTTCTATTTCACAAAAATTTAGCCAGGGAGCGAATGATCTTAAGGAAATACCACAAGTTATTTTCATGGACGACCAAAAGGTTATTCACTCTACAGAGCAAACCGAATTTATGGATGTTAATACCACACCACGTATAGATTATTCATTTATTGATCCCGACAAGTATTTATATCGTGATGCAAGTGAATTTGTTCCTGGTATGACGCTCGGCAAGGTGTGGGTAGTTAACACTGGGCGTGGATGTCCTTATAAATGTACCTTCTGCATAAATAATCATTCTTCACAAAAATGGCGTTCCAAAGATACTGAAGTAATGATCGATGAGTTTCAAGAGATCATAGACAAGTTTGATCCTGAGGTTATTCATATACAGGACGATCTTTTCTTTGCCAATAAACAACGCTTCAGAGCTTTTTGCGATGAATATGATAAAAGAGCGTGGAAATTTAAGTTCTTCACACTTGCGTTTGCCAATTACTTTAATGATGGCTTTATTAACAGAGAGGCACTCAAGTGGCTTGAAGGAAAAGCCGTTTGGCTTGGCATAGGAGTTGAATCTGGTTCTGAGCGTGTTCGTAAAAACTTAAAAAAGCCTGTTACTAATGCTCAGGTTGTTAGCGCTGTAACTATGCTAAAAGATTTTAATATCAAAATAGGATTGGCCTTTATGACTGGCCTTCCAATCGAAAGTCGTGAAGATCGTTTCGAAACTTTACGCTTTATTGACCAATTGGACAAAATAAATCCGAACTGTACATTTGCCCTACAAGCGTGGCGACCTATTCCAGGGGGTGAACTTTATGAGCTTGCCAAGGAATGCGGGTTTGACGAGCCAAAAACTATTGATGAATGGATTAAGGCCTTGGCACCAGGGCAAGGGTATTACGACCCCATGAAACTACCATGGAATAACCCCAACGAAATAATGTTTTTATTGGCTTTGTCTGCTAGCATTGGCTCAAAACACAGGAACCTATTGCGCAAATTTACATATATTGTGTTGCGCTCATTTTTTGCCTTACGTGAGGCAATCAACATCAACCTCCCGTTTTTTGAGGGTGCTGTGGTGCGAATGGCGATACCAATTGCCAGGTATCTAGGGCTAATTTCAAAAATATAACAGCCTCATTTAAGAGGCCACGCTTACCCATATGAAACCTCGAATATTATTTTTAGCATTCGCCGACTACTCTTGGTTGGAAGAAAAGGGTGTCGCATCAAAAATAATGGAGCGTGATGAGGGTGGATTCTTTGAAAAGGTAATAAGCGTCCATCCAGCATCGCTCACAACTCGCACTATAAAACTAAATGATGTTCATGCAGTATATGACTATGGCTTAGATATGCTTCCTGAAGCTAAAAAGTACCGATGGATGCTGTATTTGCAGGCACCATTTCAGTTAGTTAGAGTTATTTATAATGTTGTGTGCCTTGTGAAGAATAAAAAAATAAATATTATTCGCGCTACCGATCCATTTTGGAGTGGATTTATTGCCTTAATTGTTAGCCTGGCAACCAGGATACCTTATTGCGTATCAATACATGCAGACTACGATAAAAGAGATAAACTGCAAAAGTCAGGCATGGCTACCACTGTGTATGGTTCACAGCGCTTAGGACGTTTTCTTGCTCGTATGTCTCTTTCAAACGCCAACCTTGTAATGCCAATAAGGGTATCTCTTGGAGACTGGGCTGTTAAGTATGGCGCTAAAGCCAACAAAATTCACTATATCCCTCATGGTGTTGATTTGTCCTTGTTTTCTGGGCCACCTACTAAGGATATTTATCGTCTATTGGGCATTAGTGAAGAGAAGAAAATAATCAGTTTTGTCGGACGTCTTGTTAGAGAAAATTATGTTGACGATGTTCTAAAGCTTGCCGCAAAACTTGCCAGTAGGCGTGATGACTGTATAATCGTAATGGCTGGTGGCGGCTCTGAAGAGAAAAATCTTGCACGAGAAATTAATACTAATCCGTCATTGGCAAATATCATTAAGTTGGTCGGTTTCCTACCATATGAGACAGTTGTGGATTTGCGTAAAGCATCATATCTGTCATTATGTCTTATGGGTGGATATAGTCTTATTGAAGCATGTGCGGCACAACGTCCGGTAATTTCTTATGATGTAGAGTGGCATCATGAATTGGCTATAACACAGCGAACAGGGTTCCTTGTGCGGGAAAATGATATAGCTGAGCTTGAGAAGGCAACAAGTTATCTTCTTGATAACCCCTATGAAGCAGATAAAATGGGCAGGTAAGCTAAATTATTAGCTGAAAATAACCATGGGATCAAAAAAACATCGAGAGTAAAACAAAAATGTTATGAAGAGTTACTTTTAATGTCCCCGACTTATAATAAACATAACGCCTAGGGTCTCTATGACTAACCATAAAGATTCTGCATCCGAAATTACAAAGCGCATTCAGGATGGCAATAGTTGGTATGTTACCGACCAAATAAAAGCTCAGCTTGATAACCTTGGCATACGAGAACAAATAAAGCAGAGGTGGGGTGTTTTTGAAAAAGCCATAATATTATGGTTCGTAAACTGCAAAAAAGAGAAGGTTGAGACTATACGCATGCTTGACGCTGGATGTGGTGATGGAATTAACTTGCTTGGAATATCAGAGATTGCCAAACGGAATAATTTACCAATTGATATTTTCGCATTGGACTATAACCAATTAAGAATCGAGAGGTCCCATGCATCGCAGGTACAGGCTAAAATCACCACCGCGTCAATAATCAATGCACCTTTTAAAGATTCTACGTTTGAAATAATTTTATGTAATCATGTCCTGGAACACATTCCTGATGATAGCATCGCGCTGGCCTCACTTAAAAGAATGTTAAAGGATGATGGAATAATTATTCTTGGTGTACCAAATGAGAGATGTGCAATGGCACGCATCAGGAACTATATTCTTCAGCCATATATTTTATTTACCACAGATCACTGCAACTTTTATACATTAAATACATTCACAAAAATGATAAAAGAATCGGGGTTTCAAATTATTGATATTCAACGCTTAGGTTTTTTCACACCTGTACTTCCAATGCACATGTTATTAATAAAAAAAAATTGGGGGCGAAAATTTATTTCTTGGTTAGGCAATATGTGGCCGTCCCAGAGCGCTGACTTGATCGTAGTATGCAAAAAAGAATAGTTCTTAGTTAGTTGTCTGCCCATCAACCTATATTGTAAAATAGCGCCCAAAGGCGTCTTTATCTAGATTGGCAGTTCGATTGTGAAAACCGCGCCTTGCGGAACATTCTCAGAGACCATCACACTGCCACCGTGGTCTTCTACCACCCTGTTTATTATAGCCAACCCAAGCCCCGCGCCATTTGGTTTGGTCGAAAAATAGGGGGTGAACATGCTCTCTTTAACGGCAATGGATACACCATGACCCGTGTCTGCCACCTCAACTATTACTTTGCTCCGCTCCGGCACCCTTTTTGTGCTTATCATTATGGAGCCATCACCGCTTATAGCGTCCATTGCGTTTTCTAAAAGGTTTATGAACACACGCCGTATCTGCTCTGCGTCAATGTTTACAAGCTGAACAGCCGGGTCAAGGTCGGTGGTTATCGTTATGCCTCGGCTGGCGTTTTTATATAGCCTCAAAACTTCGTAAATCACATCGTGCAACATGTTAGGCTCAGGCGATAGTTCCAGAACCTTCACGTTTTTAAGTGTCGTGTTGGTGGAAGCTCCATCCGCAAGTCTTGCCGCTTTCGCGAAGTTTTCAACCAGCCTTTTTAGCTCGTGTACTTCTTGTATTATGGTGTTGGTAGCATCGTCGAAGACTTTCGGGAAGTCTTCTGCCTTGTTTTCATATTTTCTGCGCATTCTTTGTACGTTCAGTTGAATGGGGGTGAGCGGATTTTTTATTTCGTGTGCCACAACCCGCGCCATCTCGCGCCATGTGATGGCTCTTTGCGCCGCCAGAAGATCGGTTAAGTCGTCGAAAACAAAAACGGTGCCCATGTATTGTCCGTCATGATCTTCCAACATGGAGAGGTTCATTTTTAGTGTCCTTCGTTTGCCGTCGAGGCTCAGGTCTATATCCTTTTCCACCGTGCCACTTTTAGAGTGGCTTATTTCACGCACCATGTTGCGTATCGAGGCTACAAGCGCCGCGTCAAACAGCTTGCGGTAATTCTTGCCACGCGCTTCCTGTGCGTTTAGCCCGAACATTCTTGCGGCGGAGTTGTTTATAGTTGTCACCGCTCCGCTTTTGTCTATGGAAATTACCCCGCCGGCCACGTTATCCAGCACGGCTTCTATATACTGCCCCCAGTGATGAAGTTCAATGTTTGATTCCATAAGGTCGCGGTTGGCTAACTCCAGTTGCTCGTTGGAGCTACGAAGGTCGGACGTCATCTTGTTAAACGCGTTCACAAGCTGGCCGACCTCGTCGTTCCTTGCAGGAAGGTTTATCTTAACGCCCAGGTCGCCCTTGGAGATGGCTTCTGTGGCTTCTGAAAGGGTTTTTAGCGGAACCGTTATCCCTTTGGCCATATAGAAGCCTATCCAGATGGCGGAAAAAACAAGCACCAGCGCTACAAGGGCCAAGGTCACCTGATAGGAGGCCTTGATGATCTCCTTGCGCAAGGTTAACTGTTTATAGTCTTCGTAAGCGGCCGTTATGGCATGAACCTTTTCGATAAGTCGTTTTGAAATCTCTTTTACAACGACCACCGAGCCTTTGACCTTGTTGCTGTTTTTCCCGTCCGGTATGGGCACAAGGGATACCACGATGCTCGCTTCCGGTTGATCCTGTATGTCTGTCACCGTTTCGCCTTGTGCGACTTTGGACAATATGTCGGGCTCGTCGTCAAGGCTGAAGGCGACTTCTGTTCCTTCTTTTGTCGATTCTGCCGCCAGTTCGAAATCCTTGCTGTAAACCTGAATCAGGTCGACGCTGTATTCTTCTATCTTCCGGCGCAGAAGGCGATCCAGGTTTTCACTGGCGTTTGGATTTAAAAGCCTGCGCCTTTCGATAAGCCCCGAAAGGTAAACCGCGTTGGCCTTAGTTTCCGCCTCCGATTCCAGATAAAGACTTTCAGCTACTTGCAGGGAGTTCTTAAGCGTTGTGTCGATTCTTGCGTTAAGCCAATTATCTACCGTGTCGCTTATAAGTTCTGACGCTACGGCGAAAAGCAGAAGGGTGGGGATAAGCGTCATAGCCAGAAAAGAGACTACAAGCTTGGTCTGGAACTTGGCACCGGCTACTTTGCCGCGCCGCTCCATGTAAAGCTTTACCAAATTGCGCACAACAAGCAGCCCCAACGCTATAAGCAGGATCACGCCGACATTTAATACAAGGGCAACGGCTAGGTCGTCGAGTATCGGGGCTTCTACGCCGGAGCTTTGAAAAATAATAACCGTTACGGTCATTATCACGAGCAGAATCATCACCCCTATAACGATGGCGCGTGCTTTTCTTTTGCGGCGAACCATAATGTCGTTTGGGTCAAGGTCGTCGTAGACGCCTGGAACGACAAGCCATTTAAGCAGGCTTCCGGCGCGGCGCAACTTACCTTTTAAGTTCATGGCTTTTTACCTTGCGGTGGTGTCGACCGAGCGGGTCTCCATTTGGTCTTTTTCCGTTTCCGGCAGGGATGTGTCGTATATCGTGAAGGGGCTCGAAGCGCTCCAGTCCGTGTCGAAGTCCCACAGGGAGACAAAGAAAAGGATGTAGTTGAACGGGGGAATGAGCTTGATTGACTTCATCTCGCACTTTACCCTGAAATAGTATGGAGTAAAAGCTTGCATCCCATCTGTTGGTCCAAGGTCGATTCCTCCTAAATGCGCCATCCACTCTTTTAGCCGCTCGGTATCTTTTATAGCTTTGGGTTCTTTTGCCGGTTCCCTGCTTTCATTTCCATTTTTAGCATTTATCTTTTTTTTGTCTTTACCGTTTTTGTGGGCCATGTAGGCAAGTTCGGCAGAAAAATCTATATCACTTTCATCTTCTGCCCGCTTTTCCCATGTGAGATATTCTTTGCGGAGAGTGTCGAACTTGACCATTCTTTTTATGGACATCCTTCGTTCCGTTTCATTCCATAGCAAAGAGCGCTGGCGTTTTAATTGCAAAAAATAGGTAAATGTTACCGGTACGCCGCTCTGGATGGTTTCGATTATTTCGGGTGTGAAAGCGCCTTTTATTTTTGCCGATACGATTACATGGTTATAAGGTTTTTCACGTACCACATCTACGACAAAGGCTTCTCCTGCGATAGCAGATGACCATGACAGGAGAGACATGGCTGTGACTATTGCAAAAAGAAGCTGTGTGCCTGCTCTTCTAGAAAGATCCACGGAACTGAGCGTAATATATAAATTATTCATGTTACAGCGCCAAACGCGCATAATTTTTTGGGTCAGGTTACCGAAAGTCTAGCAGATTTAAAGCTCTAAACCGAAGATTATAAGGACGAGGGGGCTTTTTCCACACGGCAGGGGAGCTAACCGTGTGGAAAAAGAGAGGGGCTTTGGGGAAACCCGTGTTGTATAAATCAGAGTGCCGCTATAGCGGACACCATGACAAGAACCTTGAAAGCCACAGCAAGTATGAATGGCGATAAAACGAGGATAAGCGATACTCTGTCCGGGTCGCTCTCTATCGGTTTCACTCTGGTATCCCTGTTCATTTTTCTGTGTCTACCTTGGCTGTTGTTTATACTCTGGATGTTTGCAAGTGCTGTGCCAGTAGCGGTTATGGCTGTATGTGCGTGTTTTTCCATGAGTTGTGGGTTTGTCGCACAGCCGTGCTTTGAAATTGTGTATGAACTGGAACAATAGCGTATTAAAAAGTGAACAGGTTTTGAGGGGTGCTTAAAACATAATCCGGGATATTAAAATGCGCTATTTTTGCAAAAAACTACATTGTTGTAATAAAAGGTGACTTACTTTGCCGTTTGCAGGAGCTTTTTTGCTATTCCGGACAAAAAGTGTGTGAAAAAAGATAAAGAAGACGGCACCCCCCCCCCGTTGCGTTCCGACCCTGAAAAAACTTGCAACGACCCGGAAACCACTCTCCCAAGCTAGCCGAAAAAATCGGCGGGAATTTTGTTTTTGTCTCCTTGGCCATACTTCTTCGGCTCTTTCCTCTCTTCTGCGGTAGTCCGTCCTTCTCTCCTCTCGACGCCATCCCACAGCTGTCCGTCATCCAGGATGATGCCGGTTTTTTCAGCAATAGCCTTGATATCTATTTTGCGCCTCTCGCCAGAGGCCTTTTCCATGACGTTTAGCATCGCTTCCTCCATAGCGTAGATACACCAACTCATATCTTAATATCGGTTCTCTTCTCACTATTTGCAAGAGCATCAGGAAGAATAATTCAGCAGGCTTTAAAGTTCAGTTTCTTACAGGTTTGAAAGCCGTTATGGAGAGTGGCGGCAAGGTTGCATTCAAGGAGTAGGGCCTTCCGTGGCAGGGTGAGTTTTCGGCCAATATGCCGCCCTGGTTGCCAAGGTTTGAACCGTAATACATCTCTGAATCAGAGTTTAATATCTCTTCATAAAAAAGAGCTTCCGGTGCCCCTATGCGGTAGTTCCACCTGGGCGTTGGTGTGAAGTTGAACACGAACAGCAGGTAATCTGCCGG
Source organism: Nitrospirota bacterium (assembly GCA_024278445.1). Classification (GTDB taxonomy): domain Bacteria; phylum Nitrospinota_A; class UBA7883; order UBA7883; family JAJRTC01; genus JAJRTC01. The sequence continues at coordinate 12,979 of JAJRTC010000216.1, read as the reverse complement.
GTCTTTTGCCTTGCGGATAAACGAGACGACAGAACGTTCCCAGTCGTGAAAATCGACCCATTCAAACCCTGCGTGTGAAAAATCGACTTCCCAAAGGCTTTTTTCATTTCTGTAAACCGCCCCAAGGTCGGCCATATATTTTTGCATGCGTGCGTGAGGAGGGTATTTTAGAAGATCCCAATCTACCGATGCGTCGTAGTTCCACTCTTTCCATTGCCCGATATCGCACCCCTGAAACAGAAGTTTTTTGCCCGGATGCGCGGTCATGTATCCTAAAAGCAGACGAAGATTGGCAAACTTTTGCCAGTCGTCACCCGGCATCTTGTTTAAAAGCGAGCCTTTGCCGTGGGTTACCTCGTCGTGGCTTAACGTTAATATGAAATTTTCGTGGAAGGCGTAAAGCATGGCGAAGGTTAAGTTGTTGTGATGATATTTTCTGAACATCGGGTCTTTTTGGAAGTATTCGAGGATGTCGTTCATCCAGCCCATGTTCCATTTTATCGTAAACCCGAGCCCGCCTGAATATGTAGGTTTCGATACGCCGGGCCACGAGGTGCTTTCTTCTGCAAAGGTTACGGTGCCGGGAAATTTTTCGTGAACGACGATGTTCATTTTTTTAAGAAATTCTATCGCCTCAAGATTCTCGTTGCCGCCATATTCATTTGGCGCCCATTCGCCCGCCTCCTTGGAGTAATCGAGATACAGCATCGAGGCTACGGCGTCTACGCGGATTCCGTCCAAGTGGTAGTACTCAAGCCAAAAGAGAACCGAAGAAATTAGAAAGTTTGCAACCTCCGGCCTTCCGAAGTTGAATATAAGCGTTCCCCAGTCTTTATGCTCTCCCTTGCGCCAGTCTTCATGTTCGTATAGCGCCGTTCCATCAAACCTTCGCAGGCCGAAAGCGTCTTTAGGAAAATGGGCCGGCACCCAGTCTACAATCACGCTTATACCGTGGTTATGCATGAAATCGACGAAATATTTAAAATCGTCCGGGTTGCCAAATCTTGATGTGGGCGAAAAATATCCGGTTACCTGATAACCCCACGACGGGTCGTACGGGAATTCCGAGATAGGCATAAGCTCTATATGCGTATAGTTTTGCCTTGTGATGTATTCAGCCAAATGCGGCGCAAGCTCCCGGTATGTGAGCCAGCTTGATCCGTCCGGGCTTCTGGCCCATGAGCCTAAGTGGACTTCGTATATATTTATCGGTTCTTCAAGAGGGTTTGAGCTTTTTCTCTTTTCCATCCACTCGGCGTCGTCCCAGTCGTATGCGTCTACGTCCCACACGACGCTTGCGGTTTTGGGGCGTAACTCGCTTGCATAGCCGTATGGATCGGCCTTGTCGAACACGTCACCGTTTTGCGCCTTTAATTCAAACTTGTAAATAGTTTCTTTTTTAACGCCCGGAATAAAAATTTCCCACACGCCGGAGCTTTCCAAAGAGCGGAGTGGGTATCGCCTGCCGTCCCACTGGCAGAAATCGCCAACAACGGAAACGCGCCGCGCATTCGGTGCCCATACGGCAAAACGGGTTCCTGTTACGCCGTCTACCTCCATTATGTGAGCGCCCAGTTTTTTATGCGCTTCATAATGGTTGCCCTCGTTAAAAAGGTAGAGGTCCATCTCTCCTAAAAGTGGCAAAAAGCTGTATGGGTCTCGGTTCTGGCTATGCTCGCCCCGGTAGGAAACGGTGTGCAGGTCGTAAGCGAATATTTTCCGGCGTGGAATAAAAACTACGAAAAACCCTGCTTCGTCAACTTTTTCCATCTGGTAACGCTTTTTTGCGTCGTGTATGTCTATTACCGCTATTTCTCCGGCGTATGGGTTAAACACCCGTATCGCAACGCCACCTTTTTGTTCGTGTATGCCAAGAACGGTATACGGGTCGTGGTGGTCGGCATGTAATATCCGGTCAATCTCATTTCTGGAGGTTGTGAGGCCCATCTGGATCCTTTCGTACGGCAAAAAAAAGCTGTCTAGGGTTTAAGTCTAACTCCGCCTGAATAAAACCGCAGTAGAATTTTTAGTTTTCGAGCTGAGAGCTTTTTTTGAACCGTGCTTTTCAGGTGATCTTTCCTGTTTTACTTATACTGTTGCCACCTTTTTGCATAATAAACAGGCAGTGGGGTGTGCCTGGTTTAACCTCTTTGTTTGAGTAACGGCAATATTTTCAATGTGTTGATTTTTGGCGTGATTTGTTTTGAGGCGGTGGCACCTCTTTTGCTTTTTAGGTAGCGCCGATATAGGTTATGATTTCAGTCTGTTTTTGGGTAATACGAGATGATAAATATAAAGGAGCCTTTGGGTTTTTATGAAAAAGATAGAAGCGATCATAAAACCGTTCAAACTGGATGATGTTAAGGACGCCCTGACGGAAGTCGGGGCCGAGGGGCTCACCGTAACGGAGGTTAAAGGGTTTGGACGCCAGAAGGGGCACACCGAGCTTTACCGTGGGGCGGAGTATGTCGTCGATTTTCTTCCGAAAATCAAGATAGACGTTGTAGTTGATGATGATAAAGTAGAAGCCGTTTTAGAAAAAATAGCAGAGGCCGCCGGAACCGGTAAAATAGGCGATGGAAAAATATTCGTAACTCCCGTAGAAGAGGTTATAAGAATTCGTACGGGCGAGAGAGGTTCTGCGGCTATATAGAGCGAAGAAGTTTTATTGCCGAAAGGCTTTGTTTTAATACTGTTGGGAGGGGGCTTTTCCTGCGAGGGGAAGAGACATTAAAAAAATTTTTAAAAGTGGAGGAGATGGAAATGACACCGCAAGAGGTACTAGATTTAGCAAAGGCTAACAATGCCGAGATGGTCGATATAAAGTTTCTCGACCTGCCGGGTACATGGCAACATTGTACATACCCGATTTCGGAACTGACTGAGAGCGTGTTCAAGGAAGGGTGGGGCTTTGATGGCTCGTCGATTCGTGGCTGGAAGGCCATTCATGCGTCCGACATGCTTATCATCCCTGACCCGACGACCGCAATTATGGATCCGTTCACAAGGTACCCGACCCTTTCGATGGTTGCGTACATATATGATCCGATCACAATGGAAGCTTACGAGCGCGACCCGCGTAATATCGCAAGAAAAGCCGAGGAGTATTTAAAATCGACCGGAATAGGCGATACCGCCTATTTTGGGCCTGAGGCCGAGTTTTTTGTTTTTGACGACATCAGGTACCAGTCCGACCAGTCCGGCGCTTTTTATCAGGTAGATTCCGTTGAAGCGCAGTGGAACACGGGCCGCGATGAAGGCCCTAACTTAGGCCATAAACCACGTTACAAAGAAGGTTATTTCCCCGTAGCTCCTACAGACAGTATGGTAGACCTTCGTGGCGAGATGGTAATGGAAATGCAAAACTGCGGTATCCATATCGAGGCACATCATCATGAAGTGGCAACCGGCGGCCAGGGCGAGATAGACATGCGCTTCTCGCCGATGAAAGAGATGGCCGACAAGCTTATGCTGTTCAAATACATAATCAAGAATGTGGCTTCCAGAAACGGCAAAACCGTGACTTTCATGCCGAAACCGGTTTGGAACGACAACGGCTCCGGTATGCACGTCCATCAGTCTATCTGGAAGAATGGCAAACCGCTTTTCGCAGGTGACGGCTACGCTGGCATCTCTGAAATGGGCCTTCATTACATAGGCGGCATATTGAAGCATTCAAAAGCTCTGGCGGCTATTGTCGCGCCTACGACCAACTCTTACAAGAGGCTCATCCCGGGCTTTGAAGCGCCTGTGAACCTTGCGTATTCATCAAGGAACCGCTCTGCGGCGATACGTATCCCTACCTATTCACCCAGCCCGAAAGCAAAACGTATCGAGGTGCGTTACCCTGATCCTAGCTGTAACGCCTATCTTGCCTTCTCGGCCATGTTGCTGGCAGGTCTTGACGGCATACAGAACAAGATCGACCCGGGTGATCCTCTCGATAAGGATATTTACGGGTTGACGCCTGAGGAACTCGCTGAGGTTCCGTCGCTTCCCGCTACGTTGGAAGAAGCGCTTGACGCTCTTGAGGCGGATCACGACTTCCTGCTTAAAGGAGACGTGTTCACGCAGGACGTGGTAGACACATGGATAAGCTATAAACGTGAGAGAGAGGTTGATGCGCTTCGCCAGCGACCCCATCCTTACGAGTTCACTATGTATTACGACGTATAGTAGTTTTTGTGCAGTTTTTTTGCCGTCCGTCCGTTGGATTGTTTTCTTTGCGGACGGACGGCTTTTTAGTTATAGCGGGCCAACCTTAAAATTCCGCAAAGCGATAATATTCGGCTATAATGACTAACCTTTGTTGCTCATCGTTTTATAGGGGACTGGATTAATGCGACTTTGCGTAATAGGCTCAGGCTACGTCGGGCTTGTAACCGCCGCTGTTTTTGCCGATTTAGGTAACGACGTCGCTTGTGTTGACGTAGACGAGAAAAAAATAGAATCCCTCAATAACAGGATCATGCCGATATATGAGCCCGGCCTTGAGGAAATGGTTACGCGCAACATGGATGAAGGGCGCGTATCCTTTTCTACAGACGTCGATTCAGGCGTCAAAGGTGCCGATGTTATTTTTATATGTGTAGGAACCCCTCCTAAAGATGATGGTGAGACAGACTTGTCTTACATCGAAAGCGCCGCTCGAACGATTGGAGAGCGCCTGAACGGTTACAAAATAATAGTGAATAAAAGCACTGTTCCAGTGGGAACAGGCGACCTTGTCCGTCGTGTCATAAACGAAACCAAAACGACCGATGCCAATTTTGACGTTGTGTCCAACCCTGAGTTTCTAAGGGAAGGCTCGGCGATCGGAGACGCTTTAAACCCTGACAGGGTGGTGATAGGTGCGCCAACCAAAGAAGTGGCTGTTAAACTTCTTGAACTTTACGCAACGTTAGGTTCCCCGATGCTTATAACAGACGTGGAATCGGCGGAAATTATAAAATATGCCTCCAACTCCTTTTTGGCTACGAAGATATCTTTTATAAACGCTATTGCCGATATTTGCGAGAAGGTTGGAGCCAATGTTAACGACGTTGCCAAGGGGATGGGGGCGGACAAGAGAATAGGGAAAGATTTCCTGAACGCCGGTTTAGGGTTTGGCGGTTCATGTTTCCCAAAAGACGTTCTGTCGCTTATTCACACCTCCGGCAAGCTTGGTGCCGAGTTTTCATTGTTAAAAGAGGTTGTGAAAATAAACGAAGAACGGGTTAATCATTTTGTACATCGGGTTGTCGATCGCTTTCCTGACGTTGGCAGTTGCACCTTTGGCGTGTTGGGGCTTGCTTTTAAACCTGATACCGACGACATGCGCGAGGCAAAGTCGATAGATATAATAAAACAGTTAACGGCTCATGGCGCAAAAATTCGCGCTTTTGATCCTGTCTCCATGGATAACGCCGCTAAAGAAATGCCCGACATAACATATTGCGACAATGCCTATGACGCGCTAACAGGCGTTGACGCCATGATCGTGGTTACCGAGTGGCGCGAGTTTAAACTGCTCGACATGGAGCGTATAAAAGGTCTTATGAAAACCCCTGTAATTTTTGATGGGCGGAACGTATACGATGCAGGCCGGGTACGCTCTGCTGGTTTTGAATATTTTAGCATTGGCAGGGGATAGATAGGCTATGACAAGAGCGCTTGTTACGGGTGGATCAGGGTTTATAGGCTCTTATCTTTGTGATCGTTTGGTTAAAGATGGTGTGTCGGTCGTCTGTGTAGACAACTTTGTGACAAGCTCTAAAGAAAACGTGGGGCATATCGATTCTGCCAACTTTACCTTGATTGAGCGGGATGTTTCAGAAGGCTTAAAAGGTATCAAGGGCCCGTTCGATTACGTTTTACATTTCGCTTCACCTGCGTCTCCGCCAGATTATCTTAGAATGCCCATAGAAACGCTTCTTGTTAATTCCGCCGGAACCCACGTAGCGCTTAAACTCGCCCATGAAAACAACGCCGTGTTTTTATTGGCCAGCACTTCAGAGGTGTATGGCGACCCGGAGCAGCATCCGCAGACGGAAGGATATTGGGGCAACGTAAACACCATCGGCCCAAGGGGATGTTACGACGAGGCGAAGCGGTATGCCGAGGCGGCCGTTATGGCTTATCATCGTGAATATGGGCTTGCCATTCGTATCGTTAGAATATTTAACACGTTTGGCCCAAGGATGCGTCCACATGACGGGCGGGCCGTTTCAAACTTTGTGGTTCAGGCCTTGTCGGGCGACGATATCACCGTTTATGGTGACGGAAGCCAAACGCGTTCTTTCTGTTACGCAACAGATCTCGTTGACGGAATCCTGAAACTTTTAAGATCAGACGTAACTGTGCCTGTGAACATAGGCAACCCTAACGAACTTACGATACTGGGCCTGGCAGAAATGGTTATCGCTTACACCGGTTCGAAGAGTAGAATAGTGTTCGAGCCTTTACCGGAAGACGATCCTAAAGTCAGGCGTCCTGACATAAGCCGTGCAAAAGAAAAACTTGGCTGGGAGCCTAAAATAAGTTTTGAGGATGGCTTGAAAAAAACCATCGAATATTACAAAACTCTACTCGCAGAACAAAAAATAACGCGTTAATAAAGCGTTAGAATGCTTTGCTTACTGCTTATAGCATCTTAAAACGACAATTATTTTATAGAGGTTTTTTATAATCGTAATGGGTCGAGCAGTTTATAAGGAATCGATTAAACAATGGCCTGAACCTGACAGGCCAAAGGAAAAACTTATAGCCAACGGCCCTGCGTTTCTTTCCGATTCGGAGCTTCTTTCCATAATCATAGGATCCGGCGCAGGGAACAAGAATGCGTTGGATCTTGCACGAGATCTTCTGAACAGGTTCGATGAACTCTGCTCGCTGGACATGGCATCGGTTGAGGAGATAAAAAAAGTTAAGGGCATAGGAGAAACCAAGGCTGTAACCGTGAAAGCGGCGTTAGAACTTGCCCGCCGTTTCGCCGTTTCATCTAACGGCACCTCGAAGGTTATTCGTACCAGCGAAGACGTGGTTTCCGTTTATATTCGGCAGATGAAAAACATGAAAAAAGAAGTGTTCAAGGTTGTTCTTTTGAACGTTAAAAACAAGGTACTCAAAACCGCCACTGTCTCTGAAGGCGGGTTAACAAGCTCCGTCGTTCATCCACGAGATGTTTTTAGCCCTGCCATTCGGGAATCTGCCCACGGTGTAATACTTCTGCATAACCATCCAAGTGGCGACCCGTCCCCAAGCGAAGAAGATATGATTTTGACCCAGCGTATAACCGAAGCTGGCCGACTTTTGCATATCAAGGTATTAGACCATATTATAATAGGCGATAATCGATACTACTCCTTTGCTGACGAGGAGGAATTGTGAAGTGAAAGAAACCATAACACGTGGAATGAAGGCCTCAGCCGAGCTTAAGCTCTCTATGCTGAATAGTGGTGTGCAAGAGACCGTGGCGGATATATCAAGGTGCCTTATAGACGCCTTGCTATCGGGTGGCAAGGTTCTGGTTGCCGGTAACGGTGGCTCCGCCGGAGACGCCCAGCATATGGCCGCAGAATTTGTCGGCAGGTATTTAAAAGAGAGAAACGCGCTTCCTGCCATAGCGCTTACAACAGACACGTCTGCGCTTACGTCGATAGGTAACGACTACGGGTTCAAAAAAATCTTCTCGCGCCAGCTTGAGGCGCTTGGAAAAAAGAATGACGTTTTTATAGCGATATCCACTTCCGGGAATTCTGAAAACCTGATAGAAGCTTTAAAAACCGCAGGTGGCATGGGAATTTTCACCGTGTGTCTTTTGGGCCGAGGCGGTGGGGAGATGAAAGACGTAGCTGACATCTCGCTTGTTATCCCGTCTGACGATACTCCGAGAGTTCAGGAAGCGCACATAATGATTATTCATCTCATTTGCGAGGCGGTGGAGAACGCTATGGACGATGAAAAATGAGTAGCGAACTTTATTCCATCGTTTCTTCCATGCGACATCCTAAAATTCTTGTCGTAGGCGATATTATTCTTGATCGGCACGTTATCGGGAACATCGAACGGGTCTCGCCTGAGTCGCCTGCGCAGGTGCTGGATATGGAGAGCGAAGCCTTGTCTCCGGGTGGCGCGGCGAGTGTTTCTGCAAATGTGTCCGCGTTAGGAGGAAAAGCTCTTCTCGTAGGTGTTGTTGGCAAAGACGATTCTGCCGTTTATATGAAGACGCTTTTAAAAAAATGGGGGATAGGTGCTGAAGGCCTTGTGACGGATTCATCGCGACCTACAACGGTAAAAACCAGGTTTATCGCCATGCGGCAACAGATGTTGAGAGTAGACAGGGAATCGCGCGAGGTGGTTTCCGATAAAACGGCAGACTCTATTTTGTCCAAGATAAAAAAATTAATAAAAGATTGTGACGGGGTAATAGTCTCCGATTATGGCAAGGGGGTGTTGTCTCCCAGACTGTTAAAGAAAATATTTTCGGTTTGTCGTCAGGCCGGCAAAAAAGTGATAGTAGACCCTAAAGGGCGCGATTATTCACGATATTCCGGGGCGGAAATTATAACGCCGAACAAAAAAGAGGCAGAAGCGGCTTCCGGTGTTGAAATAACGAACGAAGCAAGCTTGCTCGAAGCGGCCAATAATCTTTTCAACGTTGCAAAAGTTAAAAATGTTTTGATAACCCGTGGTGCGGAGGGGATGTCTCTTTTTGGGCGCAAAGGAAAGCGTGTTCATATACCCGCAGAAGCGCTGGAGGTTTTTGACGTATCCGGTGCAGGCGATACCGTTATAGCGTCACTTGCCGTTTTTGTTTTTGCCGGTTGTTCGCTGGAAGATTCTGCGAGGATAGCAAATGCGGCGGCGGCCATAGAGGTTGCCCATGTTGGCGCATATGCGGTTACGCGCGAAGAGCTTTTGGCGCGTTTAAGGCCGGACGGCGCAAGCGAAGGAAAAATAATGAGTGCCACAAAGGCCGCACTTTGTTCTAAAAAACTCAAGATGCAGAACCGGAAAGTAATTTTCACCAACGGGTGTTTCGATCTGCTACACGCAGGACATGTAAAACTTTTGCAAAAAGCCAAAACGTTTGGCCATGTCCTTATCGTGGGGATAAACACCGATAGTTCCATACGCAGGCTCAAAGGTGCAAAAAGGCCTGTGTTAGGTGAGGAAGACAGGTCTCACATAATAGCGGCGCTCGACAGTGTAGACGGTGTTGTGCTTTTTGATGAAGACACGCCTTTAAAACTAATAGGAAAAGTAAAACCAGACGTGCTTGTGAAGGGGGGCGATTATGCGCCGTCAAGCGTGGTAGGGCGCGACGTGGTAGAAAAACAGGGCGGACGAGTTGAGATAATCCCTTTAGTCGATGGCAAATCGACAAGCGGGTTGATCGAAAAAATTCTGGAAAAATATGGCGACTGAAAAATGAACGATAAAAAATATCCGTTCAAGCCCGCCGACCTGTCGAAACTAAAAACATATTCGATAAAAGAGCGCAAAAGCCTTGTGAACATGGGCATGTTATCCAGCGTTTCAGCTTATAAAAAGAGCGGAAAATTTTCAGATATCCTGCCCAAAGCGTTAAAGGCTGAAAGCTTAAAAGAGGTGGTGAACGCTGTTAGAACTGCCAAGCGTAACAAAAAACCTGTGATGGTAGGCATGGGGGCGCACGTTATAAAAGTTGGGTTGGCCCCGGTGATGATTGACCTTATGGAACGCGGGTTTATAGACGCCATAGCGCTAAACGGCGCAGGCGCGGTACACGACATGGAAATGGCGTTTCATGGTGAGACCAGCGAGAGCGTTGCGACCGAGATAAAAGATGGCAAGTTCGGCACAGTGGATGAAACGGCTTCCCATTTAAACGGCGCGTTAAAAAAATATGCGTTAGGCGCTGTCGGCATGGGCGAAGCCATCGGGCGTTATATAGAGGATAAAAACATGCCTAACGCAGGCATTTCCATTCTTGCCGCCGGGTGGAGAATGAGAAAACCTGTGACGGTTCACTCAGCCATAGGGACTGACATCGTGCATATCCACCCAAGCATGGATGGTGAAATTACTGGCAGGGCCACGTTGAACGATTTTAAACTTTTTACAGGTGTGGTTTCGGAGTTGGGTGGCGGTGGCGTGTATATAAATATAGGCTCCGCTGTTTTATTGCCGGAAGTTTTTATAAAAGCGCTCTCGGCGGCACGAAACCTGGGTGCCGACGTTTCAGGTTTTACCACCGTTAACCTTGACATGATTCAGCACTATCGCCCCGCTGTGAACGTCGTTAACCGCCCCGTACAGGGTGCCGGTAAAGGAATTGCGATAACCGGGCATCACGAGATAATGATCCCGCTCATATATCATCTTTTGCTGGATGAAGGGATTGATAGATAGGTGATACGTCTTTGCGTGTTAGGTTCCGGTTCGTCCGGGAATTGCGTTTATATCAGTAACGGCGACTCGGCTATTTTGCTCGACGCAGGTTTTTCAGGCAAAGAGATTCTGGCTCGCATGGATATGGCCGGGCTCGACCCTGCTACTATTCGCGCCGTTGTTGTGACGCATGAACATATAGACCATTCAAGGAGCGCCGGCATTATGTCGCGTAAGTTGAAAGTTCCGGTTTATATGAATAAAAAAACCCACGCGCGTGTGAGCGGGGCCATAGGTATTCTGCATGAACTTGAAATTTTCGATGTTGGCGACGGGTTTGAAGTGGCGGGGCTTGTGGCAGAGTCTTTTGCCATTCCGCACGACGCGTCCGACCCTTGCGCTTTTTTATTTCGCTCTAACGGAACGCGGATGGCCGTGATAACCGACTCAGGCTCCATCAGCACGGTTATGGAAGATAAAGTAAAAGATGTTGATTACCTGGTGGTAGAAGCTAACCACAACCGTGAAATGCTGATGGCGGGGCCATACCCCTGGGAGTTAAAGCAGAGGGTGTCGTCGCGCATGGGGCATTTGTCTAACGAACAGTGCGCGGGGTTTTTGAAAAACGCTATTTCGCCAAAATTGCAGGGGGTGACGTTTGCGCACTTGTCGGAAACCAATAATAATCCGCACCTTGTAAGGCAGATGGCGGAAGACGAGCTTTCCGGGCATAATGTAAAATTCACAATCGCGGCGCAGAACAGGCCGGAGAAGGTTGTGGTAATTGAATAAATTAAAAGTTAACCGCAAGGAGCTTTTTTGATGTTTAACCTGTTGTGCGTTGAGAGCCAACGCAGGTTACACCTGATGGCGATGACTATTAACCGCAAGGAGCTTTAAAAGAGTGATACCGAGATATACGAGGCCTGAGATGGGGCGGGTCTGGACGCAGGAGAACAAGTTCGCCACGTGGCTTAAAATAGAGATTTTCGCATGTGAGGCATGGGCGGAGAAGGGGGTTATTCCTGAAGACGCTCTTGAGGTGATAAAGAAAAAAGCGGCGTTTGATGTAGACCGTATAGACGAAATCGAGGCCGAAACAAGGCACGACGTTATCGCCTTTTTAACCAGCGTGGCTGAAAACGTCGGGCCGGAATCGAGGTTTATCCACCTGGGGCTGACATCGTCCGATATTGTGGATACGGCGCTTTGTTCCCTCATGGTTGAAGCGGGGCAGATAATACTGAAGGATATCGACAAAGTTTTATCGTCGTTAAAAAAGCGGGCTTTTGAACATAAAAACACGGTCTGCGTGGGGCGCTCTCATGGCATCCATGGTGAGCCGACCACCTTCGGCCTTAAAATGGCTCTTTATTATGCCGAGATGGAGCGCAACCGCGAACGTATGGAACGAGCTATAGAAACGATAGGTGTTGGCAACCTCTCCGGCGCCGTTGGCACGTTCGGGAATATCGACCCGTTTATAGAGGAGTATGTATGCAAAAAAATGGGGCTAAAACCCGCACCGATATCGACGCAGGTAATCCAGCGGGATCGGCACGCAGAATATATGTCTACGCTTGCCATAATAGCGGCCACGGTGGAAAAGATTGCGGTGGAATTAAGACACCTGCAAAGGACTGAAGTTTTGGAAGCGGAAGAAAAATTTCACGAAGGCCAAAAGGGGTCTTCTGCCATGCCGCATAAACGTAACCCGATAACGGCGGAGAACCTAACTGGGCTTGCCCGTATCGTGAAGGGGCATGTTATGTCCGCGCTCGACAACGTGGCCCTGTGGCATGAGCGAGACATTTCGCACTCGTCGGTTGAACGCGTGACCATCCCTGATTCGACCATATTAATTAACACCATGTTAAACAAGCTCTCAAAACTCGTTGAGGAGCTTACCGTATATCCTGATAACATGAAGAAAAACCTTGAGATAACGAACGGGCTGATTTTTTCACAAAAAGTTCTGCTCGATCTCATAGAAAAAGGTATGCTTCGCGAAGACGCCTATAAAGCCGTGCAAAAGGCGGCCATGCTCTGCTGGCGCGAGAAAAAACCGTTTCTTGACCTTTTAATGGAAGAGCCGGAAATAAACAAAAAGCTTAGTCGGGAACATGTTGAACAATCGTTTGACATGGCCTATTATCTGAGGAACGTAGACTTTATATTCGACCGTGTTTTTAAAGAATGAAAAAATGAGCGAAGGGGCCAAAGTGATAGAGAGGCGTGACCAGATACACGAGGGGAAAGCTAAAATCATCTACGCTACATCCGACCCTCAGAGGCTTGTTCAATATTTTAAAGATGACGCCACGGCGTTTAACGGCAAGAAAAAAGGGACCATTGCAAACAAGGGAGAGGTTAACCAGGCCATTTCCGCTCACATCTTCAAGTTGCTTGAAAAAGATGGTTTTGCCACTCATTATGTGGATACGTTAAGCGACCGCGAGATGCTTATAAAAAAGGTGGAGATCATCCCTGTGGAGGTTGTCATCCGCAACGTGATCGCAGGTTCCCTTGCAAAACGTATGGGGCGCGAAGAGGGCGAAGTTCTGCCTGAGACACTTGTTGAGTATTATTATAAAGATGATGATTTAAACGACCCTATGATAAACAC